>JABSRR010000043.1 GCA_013215025.1 Pseudomonadales bacterium | reverse complement strand
TCGGTCATTGACTCACCGCGCAAATTCTTAGCAGAGCTTTCACCCATCACCCATCGAACGGCATCAATCACATTGGATTTACCACAGCCATTTGGCCCGACAATGGCACACATATTACTCGGCAAATCAACTGTTGTGGGGTCAACAAATGATTTAAAGCCAGCCAGTTTGATAGACTTTAAGCGCATATTTACTTCAAATTTATTATCGTTAAGTTGGCGATCGAATGGCCAAACTTGTGAGCAGATGATTTAAAAATAAGATTCAAGTGTATATTTTTTTATTCACCGAAGCCAGCCAGTAAAAAACTAAATATCGCCAGCTAAGAGCGCAATCTGCAATTGCGCAAAGCGTGAATGCAAGCAATAAAAAAAGCCGACTGCATGTCGGCTTTTTTAACGTTTAAGCTGCAATTTATGATCCTGAACCGCTTTAGATAGTCCAGCTTAAAGAGCTCGTAGCATTCGATCAGATTAAAAACTGTAGAGGCCTGAAACACTCAACTTTTCATCAGTCTTTTCAGTATCCTCAGGCACTACATCATTATGCTCAATCTCATAAGATACTTTTAATGCTAATGCTGCAGCAAGCTGCGATTTGACATAGATATTGCCACGCGTCACGGTATTTTTATTACCGTATTCAATCGATAAGGTCTGGCCTAACTCAGCAGTGTCATAAAACTTCCAAATCAACTCATCGGAGAAATAGGCAATCGCTTGTTCCGTTTTGAGCCCAGCATCTGCGGATAAATTGCCATCAGCGTCTTCTAAATCTTTATCAAAGCGCTCTACCCTGGCACCAGCACCCAGCTCAAGTTTAAAACTTAGGGTTTCGTTATTCGGGAAAAAGGAGTGACCAATACCCACAACCGCTGACATTTGCTCTTCAAAACCGCTAAATTTATCATCTTGCCAGGTCGCACGACCAAAGCCATAGGTCGCATCAGTGATGAAATAATCGAGCTTTTCTTCAGCAAAGTATTTTTCTTCGGTAGATTCATTTTCGGTCTTGGTTGAGCCATCTGCAGCAACGATTTCTTTCGGCGCCTCTGTATAGTCTGCACTCAATGACAGCGTGTTTAACCACCTACCCGCCTCATAGATTAGCTTTTGACGAAATAACAAAGACTGCTCATCAGTATTACCCGATGAATAGGTATAGCCTAATTCTGTTTCACCAGACCAAGGAGAGGTTTCTTCGATTGGCGCTTCAGCGTCTTGAGCAAGCACATTCAGCGAGGCTGCAGATAACAGCAATAGCATCCATCTAGACATAGTAAATCCCTAAGNTTGTAGTTTATTATCAGAGCGCTATTTTAATCAGCTAGGATATTTTTGCATCTATTTTCTGCGCTGTTTCACNTCGTAGATTGAGTTTATGCTCGGTATCAATNTGGCCATTTTCTAATAATACACCCAATAGCTCATGCTCGGCATTTTGCAAAACCACAAGCTGCTCGCCAAAAACAGGGCGACGCACGAATGCAATCGAAAAACCAAATTTAGCAAAGTGCTCGACCGCCTGACGCTGCGCATCACTTAGCAATTGATCAATATTTTTAGGCACGGGTAGAAAACTGTCTCGCTGATCATGATCCATAATCACCTCCTAAAAACCGTTAAGTAAGATAAAGCTAGTTTACAGCTATGTAGCCCAGCTATGCCATACAGTTAAGCATAAATGCAATGCGACATGACATCGCTTTACACAATATTTTCAGCACTAATAAAGTCATAGCATAGTCAGCTTTAAGCACAAACACCATTAATGCCCACGCCAGCATATTTTGGCATAAAAAAACCCGCAGCTCTTGCGAGCAGCGGGTTTTTCAACAGTGCTTGTCTTACCAGCCTGTCACTTCTTTCAGTGCATCACCGATTTGCGCCAAAGAACGCACAGTTTTAACACCTGCGTCTTCTAGTGCTGCAAACTTCTCATCAGCAGTACCTTTACCGCCTGAGATGATCGCACCTGCGTGACCCATACGCTTGCCTTTAGGTGCAGTAACACCAGCAATGTATGAAACAACAGGCTTAGAAACGTTTGCTTTGATATAAGCCGCCGCTTCTTCTTCTGCAGTACCGCCGATTTCACCGATCATAACAATCGCTTCAGTGCCAGCGTCTTTCTCAAACATTTCTAGCACATCGATGAAGTTAGTACCTGGAATAGGGTCACCGCCAATACCAACACAGGTCGATTGGCCGAAACCGTAATCAGTGGTTTGCTTAACCGCTTCATACGTTAACGTACCAGAACGCGATACGATACCTACTTTACCTGGTAAGTGGATGTGACCAGGCATGATACCGATCTTACATTCTCCAGGCGTAATAACACCTGGGCAGTTAGGACCAACGATACGAACGCCTTGTTGATCCGCTTTCTCTTTACACTCAAGCATATCAAGCACAGGAATGTGCTCAGTGATACACACAATTAGCTCAAGACCCGCATCGATCGCTTCTAGGATAGAATCTTTACAGAATGGCGCAGGTACGTAGATAACCGATGCCGTTGCACCTGTTGCAGCTACTGCCTCAGCAACAGTGTTAAATACAGGCAGACCAAGGTGCTCAGTACCACCTTTACCTGGGGTAACACCACCCACCATCTGAGTACCGTAAGCGATAGCTTGCTCAGAGTGGAAAGTACCCTGACCACCGGTAAAACCCTGACAGATTACTTTTGTATCTTTGTTAATTAATACAGACATTAATAATTACTCCGCTGCTTTAACTGCTTTTTCTGCAGCGTCAGTTAAGCTTTCTGCTGCGATAACGTCTACGTCAGACTCATCAAGCACTTTCTTACCAAGATCAGCGTTTGTGCCCTCTAAACGAACGATAACGGGTACTTCAACGCCAACTTCTTTAACCGCAGCGATAATACCTTCTGCGATAAGGTCACAACGNACGATACCACCGAAAATATTCACNAATACCGCTTTAACTTTGCTGTCAGAAAGGATCAGTTTGAATGCATGTGCAACACGCTCTTTAGTCGCGCCGCCGCCAACGTCTAAGAAGTTAGCTGGGAAACCACCGTGCAATGCAACGATATCCATAGTACCCATAGCAAGACCAGCACCGTTAACCATACAACCGATGTTGCCATCAAGTGCTACATAGTTAAGATCCCATTCTGCTGCTTCTGCTTCACGCGCATCTTCTTGTGATGGATCGTTCATTGCAGCAACGTCTTTTTGACGATAAAGCGCATTACCATCAACACCTAATTTAGCGTCAAGACAGTGTAAGTTGCCATCTTCTTTGATCACTAACGGGTTGATTTCGATAAGTGCCAAGTCTTTTTCGATAAACAATTGCGCTAAGCCCATGAAGATCTTAGTGAATTGCTTGATTTGATCGCCTTGCAGACCTAATTTGAATGCAAGCTCACGGCCTTGGTAAGGCATTGGGCCAGTCATTGGGTCTAAAGTCGCTTTTAAGATTTTCTCTGGCGTCTCTTCAGCAACCGTTTCAATCTCAACACCACCCTCAGTTGAAGCCATGAACACAACACGACGTGTAGCACGGTCAACCACAGCACCTAGGTATAATTCATCAGCGATATCTGTGCAGTCTTCTACTAAGATCTTAGAAACTGGCTGACCATTTTCGTCTGTCTGATAAGTAACAAGATTTTTGCCTAACCAGTTTTCAGCGAATGCTGCTGCTTCTTCAGGACTGTCGACTAGCTTAACACCGCCAGCTTTACCACGACCACCAGCGTGAACCTGAGCTTTTACAACCCATTTGTCACCGCCGATTTGTTTTGCTTTTTCTGCTACTTCTTCAGGAGTATCGCAAGCGAAACCCTTAGAAACAGGCAGACCGTACTCGGCAAACAATTGCTTACCTTGATACTCATGAAGGTTCATGTTGTCTTACCACTTCATTTGGGGCACCTATGTGCCTTAATTGAACGAAAGTTATCGCAGCAGTCAATTCACCAACGCGACAACTCCCCCCTAAATTCTTACCCTGACATGGCGAGCAAATAGCAAGCTACGCATTATCATTATCTGGCAAGTCGTACAAAAAACGCGCCTAAATTTGGGCGCGTGTATTGTCTATAAATTTATCTCGACAATCAACCGTTTGACGAAAATCAAACCAATTAGTGAGTAAATTTGTAATTATTTGCGTTTTTTGCGGCTCGCCTTATGAATCGCATGGCCCATCGAATCTAATGCCGCCTCATGCAGCGCCTCAGAAACTGTCGGATGAGCAAACATGGTTAAGGCTAAATCTTCCGCGGTCGAACCAAACTCCATGGCAATCACTGCTTGCTGAGCAATATCACCAGCTACTGGACCAATAATATGGCAACCTAATATGCGGTCATTTTTAGCATCCGCCAATAGTTTGACCATGCCTGCCGCCTCATTAGAAGCCAAAGCTCGGCCATTGGCAGCAAATGGGAAAGTACCGACATTATAATCTACTGCTTCAGCCTTGAGTTGCTCTTCAGTTTTACCAACCGATGCGACTTCAGGGTGGGTATAAATGATCGCTGGGATAGTGTCGTAATTGACTTGCGGTTTTTGACCAGCGATACGCTCTGCCACCATCACACCTTCTTCACTGCCCTTATGCGCCAACATCGGGCCACGCACGATATCACCAATCGCATAAACGCCAGGCGCAGAGGTTTCACACCAATCATTGACCGCGATAAAACCGCGCTCATCCATCGTAACCCCAGCGTCAGCGCTGAATAAGTCTTTGGTGACAGGCTTACGGCCAACAGAGACAATCAATCTATCAAAGGTTTCAGACTTTTCGCCCTCTGCATCTTCATAGCTGACAGTCACTTTACCATCAACAATCTCCGTAGCGGTGACTCTCGCACCCAAACGAATATCTAAGCCCTGCTTGGTGAAGGTTTTGTTGGCTTCTTTCGCAATCATTTTATCAACCGCTGGCAGAAAATCCTGCATCGCTTCCAGCACAACCACATCAGAACCTAAGCGCGACCACACCGAACCCAATTCAAGGCCAATAACCCCAGCACCAATAACACCCAGACGCTCAGGCACACTGGCAAATTCTAAGGCGCCAGTCGAGTCAACAATGATACCTTGATCATCTAAAGGCGCTGGCGGAATCTCAACCGGTACCGAACCCGAGGCTAAAATGACATGCTCAGCATCGTACACCGTCTGTGTGCCATCAACTGCCGTCACCTCAACTTTTTTACCCGCTAACAGCTTTGCCGTTCCATGAATAGAGCTAACCCCATTCGCCTTGAATAGGCCGGCAACACCCGTGGTTAACTGATTCACAATGCCTTGCTTACGTTCAAGCATTTTTGCTACATCAATGCCCACCTCGGCAGTAACAATACCGTGAGAATCAAAATTATGCTGTGCATCATGAAAGCGATGCGACGAATCAAGCAGCGCTTTAGATGGAATACAACCCACATTTAAACAGGTTCCACCAAGAACTTGCTTGCCATCCTCTGTCGACCACTTTTCTACACATGCCGTTTTAAAACCCAATTGCGCAGCGCGAATAGCGGCAACATAGCCACCAGGACCGGCACCGATAACGACAACATCAAACTTATCGACCATAATTTCCTCATACATGACCGGCTGAACCGGTCTACATTAACTCGGCTTTGCATCCACCGCATAAACCGTAAAAAAGCTTAAAATATCATCTGCCGCCAATCGAAGCGCTAACATCGATCAAACGCGACAAGGTAACAGTTATAAATTAACAATGACTGCTATAAATCCAACAAAATACGCGCTGGATCCTCAAGCATATTTTTTATTGCGACTAAAAATTGCACCGCCTCCTTACCATCAATCAAGCGGTGATCATAAGAAAGCGCAAGATACATCATCGGTAAAATTTTAACTTCGCCATTTACCGCCATCGGACGCTCAGTGATCGAGTGCATACCCAAGATCGCAGCCTGAGGCGGATTCAAAATTGGCGTTGACATCATCGAACCAAAAATACCGCCATTAGTGATAGTAAAAGTGCCCCCAGTCATCTCATCAATGCCCAGTTTGCCTTCACGCGCCTTCAGACCATACTCTTTAATTTTATCTTCGATGTCAGCAAGACTCATATGGTCAGCATCGCGAAGTACAGGCACCACCAAGCCCTTATCGGTGGATACCGCAACCCCAACATCTTGGAAACCATGATAAACAATATCGGCTCCGTCGATCGATGCATTCACAGCAGGGAAACGCTTCAATGCCTCGGTTGCCGCGCGCACAAAAAATGACATAAAGCCAAGCTTGGTGCCATTATGCGCCTTCTGAAACATATCCTGATAATTTTTACGCAAATCCATCACCGGCTGCATATTAACCTCGTTAAAGGTTGTCAACATCGCCGTTTCTTGAGTAGCACTTAATAAGCGTTCTGCAATACGCGCACGCATTCGCGTCATCGGCACACGACGCTCAACACGTTCACCGGGCAACACAGTAACTTCTGCCACCGCAGCTGCTGGTGCAGCGGCAACGCTGCGCTCCGACTTAGCCACGACAGCTTGCTCAACATCTTCTTTTGTAATTCGCCCCGCTTTTCCTGTGCCGACTAGAGTCGCCACATCAATATCTTGCTCATCCGCCAGCTTTCTCGCTGCCGGGCTTAAAATAGGCTCCTGATCTGATGCCGAAACCGCATCAGCCGCTTGAGCTGGCTGACTAGCCGCCGGCGCAGCCGCTGCAGCACCAGCCTCAAAACCCGCAATCACTTCTTCAGAAAGGACCGTATCACCCTCTTGCTTGAGGATCTGACTGAGCGAACCATCGGCTGGCGCAACGACCTCAAGTACAACCTTATCGGTTTCAATATCCACAATCAGCTCGTCACGGCTGACAGCATCACCGGGCTGCTTATACCACGTGGCAATCGTGCCATCGGCAACCGATTCAGGAAATTGCGGGGCTTTTATTTCAATACTCATGAGCATTCCTATGTCTTAGGGCAAATCCCAGTATAGCTGATATTAGGCTGGATCATCCAAACCCAAGGCTTCGTTGATAAACGCATTTTGCTGCGCCACATGTAAGGCGGTATAACCCGCAGCGGGCGAGGCCGAAGGCGCGCGACCCACATATTGTAAAATTGTATTCGGGAAAACTTCATGACAGGTACGATAAAAGCGATGCTGGCAATTATACCAAGCACCCTGATTACGCGGCTCTTCCTGACACCAATATAGCTCCTGCACCTGACTATACTGCGCTAGAATATCGCGCACCTCATCTTCAGGGTAGGGATAAAGCTGCTCAATCCGCACAATGGCAACATGCTCAATAGCATGATCTTCACGCGCCTGCAGCAAATCATAAAACACCTTACCTGAGCAAAGAATCAAACGACTGATGTTTTGCTTGGCCAAGTCTTGATTCGCCTCATCAATCACCGGCAAAAATTTACCGTTAGCTAATTCATCAAAGCTTGACACGGCAAGCTTATGCCGTAATAGCGACTTTGGCGTAAACACAATTAACGGCTTGCGCAGAGGGCGAACCACCTGACGACGCAACAAATGAAAAATCTGGCTCGGCGTTGTTGGCACAACCACCTGCATATTTTGCTCGGCACATAGCTGTAAGAAACGCTCTAACCTTGCCGAGGAGTGCTCAGGGCCCTGCCCCTCATAACCATGCGGTAGCAGCATAGTTAGGCCGCATAAGCGCTGCCACTTTATCTCACCAGATGAGATAAACTGATCAATCACAACTTGAGCACCATTGGCAAAATCACCAAATTGCGCTTCCCAAATAACCAAGGCATTCGGCGTTGTGGTGGCATAGCCATACTCAAATGCCAAAACCGCTTCTTCAGACAAAAATGAGTCATGTATCGTCATTTCTGGCTGATCATCAGCTAAATTCTTTAGTGGTACGTAAGCGCCGGGCTCTTTCTGATTGTGCAACACGGCATGCCGATGTGAAAAAGTACCACGACCAACATCTTGACCGGTGATACGAACCGGGCTGCCCTGATCTAACAAGGTGGCATATGCCAAGGTTTCTGCATATCCCCAATTAATCTCTAACGCGCCAGCAGTCATTTTCTTGCGATCTTCAAGAATCTTTGCCACCTGCCGCTGCACCACAAAACCTTCCGGCACTTGACACAGCTTATCGGCTAAATATTTTAAGCGCTCGGCGTCATAGCTGGTATCGCAATCAAAGTAGTAATCATGGCCAAGATATGGCTTCCAATCGACAAATAAAGACGCATTTGGTTCTTTCACTAACGATAATGCAACATGCTGTCCATTATCCAACATATCTCGGTAGGCATTAATGCCTGCCTGATCATAAGCCTCATCAATAATACCGGCAGCAATCAGTCGTGCCGCATACTGATCTCTTGTGGTTTTATGTGTTTTAATTTTATTGTACATGGTCGGCTGTGTACCGGATGGCTCATCGGCCTCGTTATGGCCGCGACGACGGTAACAAATCAGATCAATAACCACATCTTTTTTAAACTGCTGCCTAAAATCAACAGCCAGCTGGGTCACAAACAGCACAGCCTCAGGATCATCCGCATTCACATGAAATATTGGCGCCTGAATCATCTTAGCAACCGCAGTACAGTACTCAGTTGAACGAGCATCTTCTTTTCGCGAGGTAGTAAAGCCAACCTGATTATTGATCACAATATGCAGAGTTCCACCGGTGCGATAAGCGCGCGTCTGTGACATCTGAAATGTCTCCATAACCACGCCCTGACCGGCAAACGCTGCATCACCATGCATCACAACCGGCAAACAGCAATCACCATTGACGTCTTTACGACGGTCTTGACGGGCACGCACACTACCTTCAACTACCGGTGAGACAATTTCCAGATGGGAGGGATTAAAGGCCAGCGCCAAATGCACCTCACCACCCTCCGTCATTACATTGGTTGAAAAACCCTGATGATATTTTACGTCTGAACTGCCAACGTACTCAGCACGCCCCTCAAACTCATCAAATAAATCTGCTGGATTTTTACCCATGGTATTGACCAACACATTCAAACGACCACGGTGCGCCATACCAATAACGACTTCCTTCATACCATAGCCGCCGGCACGCTGGATGACTTCATCCATCATCGGGATTAACGACTCGCCGCCCTCAAGCCCAAAGCGCTTGGTACCCGGATAGCGCGAACCCAAATACTTTTCTAAACCCTCAGCAGCCGTCAAACGCTCTAACAGCTTACGCTTAACATCGTTTGCATAGCTTGGCGCACTGCGCACAGATTCCATGCGCTGCTGTATCCAACGACGCTCCTCGGTATCAACAATATGCGCAAATTCAGCACCAATTTTCTGGCAGTAGGTTTGCTCAAGCGCCTTATGAATGTCTTTAAGCGGCGCCTCGTCAGCACCAAAGTAAAAATTGCCGGTTTGAAAGGTGGTATCGTAGTCAGCTTGAGACAGCTGATGGTAACCAAGGTGCAGGTCAGGCACATCTTTGCGCTGCATCAACGCCAAGGGGTCAATATCGGCTTTTTGATGACCACGCTGGCGGTAGGCGGTGATCATATGCACCACAGCCACCTGCTTACGCTCATACTCAGTAGCCTCACCACTGTAGGCATTATTCTGCGCATCTGGACGGGATTTTGCACGGCCTAACTGCTCAAAATGCGCCTTAACCGTAGAATGCGGCACATCATCGATCACACCTTCTAGCTTTGGTAAGCGATCGAAGTAATCGCGCCATGCTGCCGGCACTTGATTAGGGTCTAGTAAATACTGCTCATAAAGGTCNTCGGCGTAGACAGCATTGCCGCCAGAGATATGAGAACTACGCCATAAACGNTGCATTACACTGTCTTGCATAGCCATTCCTTATTCAGCACGATTAATAGGCTTATTATCACTGATTACCCTAGGATTAACACCCATAATTTTCAAGCTTCACGGTGCATTTGGATTAAANCAGCACCGCGCAAAATTAAATCGTAATTAGCACTTTATGTGCCAATATTTAAAAATAAAATTAAAAAATAAATTTCAATAAAATCAATGACTTGAAATTAAAATACTTTTAGCAGTTTAGCTCTAATTTATTTTTAAAAAATAATGCACCTTTATGATGCGGATTTATGAGACAAATTCACTCACCAAGGTACTCAAACTCTGCTTTGCGTCACCGAATAACATGCGCGTGTTTTCAGCCACAAACAAGGGGTTATCAACACCGGCATAACCTGCCTTCATAGAACGCTTTAATACAAACACCGTTCTTGCTTCAGACACATTAATGACCGGCATGCCATAAAGCGGGCTCGCTGGGTCTTCGTTGGCAGCCGGGTTCACCACATCATTCGCACCAATAACAATAGCCAAATCGGTAGCCGGCAACTGTGGATTAATTTCATCCATCTCAACCAGCTGGTCATAGGGCACAGAGGCCTCAGCTAATAACACATTCATATGTCCAGGCATTCGACCTGCCACCGGATGAATCGCAAATTTCACCTCAGCGCCATTTGCCTCCATATGGTCAGCCAGCTCTTTTACAACATGCTGAGCTTGGGCAACAGCCATACCATAACCGGGCACTATCACAATCCGCTGCGCAGCTTCAGCAATCAAAAACGCATCTTCAGCAGAGATCGGCTTAGGCTCACCTTCGACCGCAGAAGCCGATTGTTTTACTTGAGCAAAGCCCGAAAATAACACATTTGCTAAAGAGCGATTCATCGCCTTGCACATGATATTCGTTAAAATGATGCCGCTAGCACCAACTAAAGCACCTGAGACGATCAAAAGATTATTATTCAACACAAAACCCGCCGCACAGGCTGCCAAACCCGAATAAGAGTTTAACAAGGCAATCACCACCGGCATATCTGCACCACCGATAGGAATTACCGACATAATGCCAAACAATAGTGACAGTGCAATTAGCGCCCAAAACACAGGATCACTCGGCGAGGGGTTTAGCACAAAAAGCACTGCACAGGCCAACAAAGCCAGTACTAAGGCAGAGTTCAACAACTGTTGACCACGAAACGTTAGCGCCGCCGTTGACATACGCTCCGACAGCTTGCCATACGCAATTAATGAGCCACTGACGGTTAAGCCACCAATCATTACCGACAATACAATCGCCACTGCTGCCAATGGCGAGACAACAGCCTGACCTTCAACAACATCGATGGTCACAGGAAACAGTGCCACCCAACCGACCAACAGAGATGCAGCACCACCTAAACCATTAAAGATCGCAACCAGCTCAGGCATACTGGTCATTTCCACTTTACTGGCAGCAAAGCCACCAATCAAACTGCCAATAATCAAACCCAGCAGGATATTTTCCCAGGGCAGCTTCAGCTCGCTGAGCAGGGTAACCACCACCGCTAGTAACATACCCACAGCAGAAATCATATTGCCGCGTCTTGCGGTAGCTGGCGAGCCAAGCTGCTTCAAACCTAGCATGAACAAGATCGCTGCGAGGATATAAGATAAGTTTATGAATGTTTGCAATGTCATTGGTAGCCCTTACTTCTTTTTGAACATAGCTAGCATGCGATCAGTGACAAGGTAACCACCAACCACATTAATCGTCGCCAAGGCAACGGCTAATGTACCCAGCCATAAGGCCAGTTGCTCAGAGCCCGACTGAGCTGAGACAATCGCACCGATGACGGTAACACCCGAAATGGCATTTGAGCCAGACATCAATGGCGTATGCAAGGTTGCTGGCACTTTAGAGATCAACTCAAAGCCGACAAACATCGATAACACTAAAATAAAACCTAAATAAATTGCTTCCACGAAAACCTCTCTTACGCTGTCACAACCGCGCTAACAGTCTCACCCTGATGGGTAATCACCGCACTCTGTAAAATCTCATCATCAAGTTTCAGCGCAAACGATTGCGCCTCCTGATCCCAAAACTCCGATAAAAAATGAAAAATATTGGAAGCCAACATTTGACTGGCGCTATCGGCAAACTGCGCCGGAAAATTACTCAACGCTAATACTTTTACCTGATCAATCTCAACCAGCTGATCAGCAACCGCACCTTCAATATTGCCGCCCGACTCTATCGCCAAATCAACCGCTACTGCACCTGGCTTCATCGCTGACAGCATCGCTTGCGTGATCAAGCGAGGCGCTGGCTTTAAACCACCCATGGCCTGAGCCGTGGCAATAACAATATCGGATTGAGCAATAATTTTGGTTTGCCCGTCAATTTGCAGCTGCTTTTGTTCTTCGCTTAAGGCATTGGCATAACCACCGGCAGTCTGGCCAGTTTCGCCAAGATCAATTTCCAAGAATTTAGCCCCTAAAGACTCCACCTGCTCCTTGGTATCAGGCCGCACATCAAACGCGTCAACGCGCGCGCCTAATCGCTTCGCGGTGGCAATCGCCTGCAAGCCTGCGACACCTGCACCCAAAACAAACACACGACAAGGCGAAATAGTGCCCGCCGGTGTCATCATCATGGGGAAAATTTTGTCCACTTGCTGCGCCGCTAAAATCACCGCGGCATAGCCTGCTAAAGACGCCTGCGAGCTCAGCACATCCATTTTTTGTGCACGTGTGATACGCGGGATCATCTCCAAAGAAACAGCGGTTACCTGACGCGCATTAAATGCCTCAATCAACTCATCATCAGTGAATGGGTTGAGCATTGATACATGGATTGAATGAGGCTTTAACTGTTTAACCTGATCAACCGTAGGCGGCTGGATTCGCACCACAATATCAGCATCAGCCAATAGCTTTTCAACAGATGAGGCAACCGTAGCACCGGCATCTATATAAGCTTGATCGGCTATACTCAGTGAAGCACCCAGGCCTGACTCAATCGTAATATTCATACCCTGCTGAGTTAATTTTGCGACATTTTCTGGTAGCGCAAGCACACGCTGCTCAGCATCCGCAGAGGATTTGGGGATTCCAATGATCATAAAATTCCTTAGTCGAAAATTTGGGCTATGCTGCTAGACAACAAATTAAGCCGCGCATTCTACAACAAATGATAATGATTATCATTTGTTGTAGAAAATAATCTTTGTTTTGGTGGTATTTTAAACAAAACACCTGATGGTTAATGATAATCATTTGCATTAATATGCATTCTGTGGTGTATTTTACGGCGACTGCGGGAAAAAAGCTTAGTTTAAGCACTGCTTGCCCTAAAAAGCACCAAAATCGCGCACATTATATCAAATAAGCTAGAAATGTCGTTAGGAGATGAAGCAATGCTCAAATATGCCATGAATCAAGATGACCTAGCTATCATGCTAAGCCAGCCTGAACAGGCTAAGCGACGGTGTGCCACACTTGTTTTTGAAGCACGCCGAATGATTGCAGCAGAGGATATGCTGAGTGCCGCACATCAACTACTCAAGGCATGCCAAATTGCTGACTTATTACTGGAGCTTGACGCCGATCAGGCGCGCTGTGAAATTCGCTTTGTGAATGCAATTACCGAACTGGCCATGCTGTATCGCGTACTTCAGCGCCACCGTAGCTTAATGAAATTGATAAAACTGGCACGCATCAGTGTTCGACGATATGCCATCTATTACAGTGAAAATGATCTGATGCGGGGCATAAGCGCCACTTGCGATTATTCTGAGGATACCGTGAATAAATGGTCAGCCCGTTTTCAGCTTCAAACGATACAGCCTAGCTCGCATCAATTAGCAATAACGCCTACAGCGGCTAGTGCATGTAAAAGCAGAGTTCGGCCAATGTTTAGCCAAGCTTAAGTAAGCGAGGTGAACCACCCTAGCGCTATTGAATATTGCCAAGCGCTAGCGGCAATATATCTTCAACAATAAGCTGCAAACGCTGCGCACCGCGAAAGCGATTAACTGCCATTCGATAATACACGGCGGCAACTTTAGTCGCTGAGCTATCAAGCTGCTGCCAGAACTCAAGATCTGCAAAAAAATCCATCAGCTCAAAGCTCTGCTGCTCCAATCTGACCGACGCTTTAATATGCTGCGCTGACAAAATCGATATACTGAGCACTTCAAACTCACCATAAAATAAAGGCTCTGGCAGACCCTGCCCCCACGGCAACAATTGCTCTAGCGTTAGCGCATGTTCAAGCGTGAGATCCTCAGGCGCTAGCTTGGCATCGTAAAAACATTGCTCGGTAAACAGCGATTGGTCAAATGCTGACAACATGCGATCAAACTGTTGACTAAATTCAGCAAAGTCCTCTGGCTGTATGCTGAGACCAGCCGCCATGGCATGACCACCAAACTTATTTATCAAACTTGGCCGCTGAGTAGCCAATTGATCTAACATATCACGTAAGTGAATCCCCTCAATCGAGCGACCTGAGCCCTTCAAACTGATCAACTGTTGATCAGCATCATAGACCGGTGCAAAGGCTATCACCGGCCGGTAATATTGCGACTTTAAGCGTGAGGCAATCAAACCGACCACACCTTGATGCCAATTTTCTTGATACAAACATAGGCAGCGAGGCAGCTGCTCAGCTGTAACGGCGGTTATTTGCTCAAGCTCAGCATCGGCCTCAGCGCGCATCGTTTTTTCGATTTGCTTACGTCGCTGATTAGTGTGGTCAAGTTCAGCTGCCAGCTGTGTCGCCGTATCGGCATCAGCACAGCGCAATAATTCGATACCGTGTCGCATATCATCCAATCGTCCGGCAGCATTGATGCGAGGCGCTAATTTAAAAGCGATATCGGTACTGCTTAGATACCGCTGATCAATATTGCAGAGCCTGATTAATGCACGAAGACCTTCATTGATCACGTTGTTACGCATACGAATCAAGCCCTGCTGCACCAGCACTTGATTGTAGCCATCTATTTTAACGACATCGGCGACTGTGCCTAATGCGACGAGATAGAGAAACTGCGCCAGATTAGGCTCAACTAAGGAGTCGGCATCAAACAATCCGGATTGACGCCAGCGCATGCGGATTGCCATCAACAGGTGAAATGCCACACCAACCCCAGCCAAATGCTTATACTGGAACTGACAGTCTGGCTGGTTGGGGTTTATTATCGCAACGGCATCTGGCAATGTTTTACCCACCAAGTGATGATCGGTAATCAATACATCGATGCCCAGCTGCTTTGCCAAGTTAACACCCTCAACACTGGCAATGCCATTGTCAACGGTGATAATTAAATCAGGCTTTGCCGCATCATCAGCAATCGAGGTAACAATCTCCGTCGACAGGCCATAACCATAGATAAATCGGTCAGGCACACAGTAATCGACATGGCTAAAGCCTAATACAGCTAAGCCCTGCAGCATCAGCGCAGTGCTGGTGGCACCATCGGCATCAAAATCGCCCACGATCAATATCGACTGCTGTTGCTGATAAGCTTGCTCTAGACGCGCGATAGCCGCATGCATACCTTTCAGGGTAAAAGGGTCTTGCAATTGCGATAGCGACATTGCTAAATCTTGCGGCTGACAAACCTCACGGCTATAGCATATTTGCTGCATGAAATCTGGCAGTGCATAGGGCTCGCCAGCAAGTGTTTTTGTATATAGCGCCGAGTGATCAGCGAGCGATTGAGGGCGCGGCAGATACTGTCGCGCTGTTTGAAACTTAGCCACTATTCACCTTAGCCACTATTCACCTTAGCCACTTTTCACTTTAGCCACGATTCAGCTAGGCGCTGCGGCGCGAAGAGTCAGTCGTTGATGTTGACGCCGTATTATCAGACGCTTCTGCCTGCTGATCAATCGCCTCTGGCTTGGCTGCAGCTGTTTTAGTAGCTGCTAACTTGGGCTTGGCCTTGCTTTTTGTTTTCGTTTTGCTGTTAGTCTTGGTTTTCGCCTGCGGCTTCGTTTTTGCCTTAGCCTTAGTTTTGACCGTAGCTTTGGCCTTAGTTTTTGCCTTAGCCTCAGCTTTGGCCTTAGTTTTAACTGGCTTAGCGTTTTCAGACTTAGCTTTGTCAGAATTAGCTGAAGATACACTTAAGTCTTTAAGCTCTTGAAAAGCGGCCTCGAGGCACTCGCGATAAAACTGCGGGTCTGGCAGCATATTTCGATCGGCGAGAATGGTAATACTCATCTCGCCCATATAGGTAAAGGCAAGATGGAATAGGCCCACGCCCGGTGTTAACACACCCAAGCCCCCGTACTGAACTAATTTTGCACCCGAAGCATAGAGTGGCATGGGCGGGCCGGCCACATTAGAAACCACCGTATTCACCTTAAACGGCAGCTTTTTTGTTAGATCATTATCAACGTAAAAACGCACTAGGCGCTGAGTAAAGCGTGGAGATAAGGCACCGGCAATTTTCAAGGTGTCTTTCAGCGGACTGGTTTCGCTAAACGCCTTAGCTTCTTCAGTACTGCGATGAATTGCCCGCAAGCGCTCTAACGGATCATCAATATCGCTATTGAGGTTAGCAAACATAGAGCCAACCTGATTATTCTCACCCGTATCATCTCGTCGCGAGCGCATATTCATCGGCACTGTTGCAACCATTGGTTGCTTTGGCAACTCGCGATAATGTTCAAGATACTTACGCATACCCCCTGACACTATTGCCAGCACAACATCATTTAACTTTACTTCGTTGAGATTTTTAATCTGCTTTAAGGCCTCTAGATCAAAGCTTGCCGACTCAATTACTCGGTGCGTTCTCACCGGTTGGTTAAAGCGAGTTTCAGGTGCCGTTATCGGTGGTGCATTGACATCACCTTTCGCCAACTGCATGCCAGAGCGAAACATTGCAGAAACAGTATCGATGCCACCTTTACTCTCTTTCCAAATATTGTCGATATAATTTTTGGTCATCTCGCCAGCAATCATACCTTTGGTTAGGTGCGAATCTTCAGAATAAATGGTAGCTTGTTGATCAGCCTCAGAAACTTCATGTACCACAGGCTCCAAGTCATGAATTGCCTGCATAAAACCGTTAGCGCCGCCACCATCAACCAGAGAGTGATGCAGCTTGTTATAGATAACAAAGCAGCCCTTCGGCAGATGCGGGATATTATCTAAACCTTCAATAATATAAGATTCCCACAGCGGACGGGTCATATCCAAGGGACGCGAGTGCAAACGTGCAATCAAAATACACAGTTGCCGCCAATCACCTGGCGCCGGCAAGGCGAGGTGGCGCACATGAAACTCAACATCAAAGTCTTCATCCACGTGCCAATACTGACGTGCAAAACCTCTAGCAGCTGTCACTAGTCGGGTTCTAAACATCGGCATTTGTTTTAGCTGACGTTCAAAAAATGCAATGACTTGTTTAAAGCGAACCTGACCACCAGGCGCGGTCGACTGATCATAAATGCCAAAGCTGCCTATATGCTGAGGCGTATAAGGGTGTTCAAGATTAATAAAAGCTGAATCTGTAATACCGAGTTGTTTCATTATTATTATGCTTCCTCTATTAAGAGGTCCATCATAGCAAATTAGCAACTGCTGTCAGTTTCGCCAACGATCGCAAATCGACCGTTAAAGCTAACCGCCAGCTGGCCCGCAGAATAAATATGTGAGCTAAGCGACATACCCGCCTTGCCGCGCTCATCAAAGCGCGTAAAAAACTGTTGCCAGTCCGCCGTATCAGGCGATGAAGCAGTCGCGGTAATGAGCGCATCCGCCACCGGCCGTTGATAATCAATCTCGGCATGACTGACCACTAAATCAGGGTTAAGGCCTTGCTCAAAACACTTGATAAACATCAAACCAATCGCATTCGTAACACAGAGACAATAGAGGCTGCCACCAAAGCCGGTCATTTTATCGTTGTGATTCAGGGCCAAGGGCGCAGAAAGTGAAAACGCCTTATCAGAGTAATCAGTAATCTCTGCCCCCATGGCTTTAACTAATGGCAAATGATTTTCTATAAAACGCTGTAAACGCTGAGTGTACTGTGCATGCTGATTAGCTGACGGCATAAAAATATCCATTTATCGATCAAGAAGTCGATCAAGTAGTCAATAAAGTTGCCGAGTGACGACGTACAATAGCGATCACTGGCGATAACAAAACAACTCTAGCACCACAACTTCGATTGGCACAAACAAATGATTGGATTAAGCTTATGGCCAAACACATTTTATAAGGCAGTCAGTGAGCAACTATATCCACACTCGAATCATCGCCGCCAATGGCGGCAATATCGGGGTCATTGAATTGGCCCGAGCCAGTGCCATCAATGCCTTAAATCTTCAGATGGTGCAAGACATCAGTCTTCACCTAAGCGAATGGGAGCAAGACAGTCATATAGCAGCGGTCTTGATCACAGGCCAAGGGGAAAAAGGCTTCTGTGCCGGAGGCGATATTAAAACCGTCAGCCAACAGGTTCTGCAACAGCAGCAAGAGCTAGCCGAAGCTTTTTTCACAGCTGAATATCAACTCAATTTACAGCTAAGTGAGTTCAGCAAGCCTATCATCGTTTTGGGCGACGGTATCGTCATGGGCGGCGGTATGGGTTTATTTATGCCCTGTGATTTTCGCATTGTGACTGAATCCAGCCGTTTAGCGATGCCCGAAGTCTCGATTGGCTTTTTTCCTGACGTCGGCATGGCTTACTACCTTAACCA
>JABSRR010000042.1 GCA_013215025.1 Pseudomonadales bacterium | reverse complement strand
CGAAAGAGCAGCAAGTAGCTATACAGGCAGAACTATCGAATCAGCAGTTGACCGAGCAAGAAAATAAAGGGCTTAAAGCAGCTGGATTGGCGGCACTTTTATTTTTTATTGGCCTTGCATTCACGGTTGTGCCAGCAAATGGTATTTTACTTAACCCTGACACCGGCAAGCTGGCTGGTTCACCCTTTTTACAATCTATCGTAGCATTTATCTTTTTATTTTTTGCGCTAACGGGCATTGTCTATGGCCGTGTTGTTGGCACTATGCGCAATAATAATGCGGTGGTTGAGGCAATGCCCTATTCCATGACTACCATGAGTGCATTTTTAGTGTTGGTGTTTTTTGCCGCACAGTTTGTTGCCTATTTCAAATGGACAAATTTAGGCGCTATCAGTGCAGTATTAGGGGCAGAGTTTCTTCAAGGCTTAGGCCTGACCGGGCCTTTACTGTTTGGCTGTTTTATCCTGATTTGTGCATTGATCAACTTGATGCTGGGCAGTGCCTCAGCACAATGGGCGATCACTGCACCGATCTTTGTGCCGATGCTGATGTTAGTGGGTTACTCACCCGAAGTTATACAAGCGGCCTACCGAATTGGCGATTCCGCTACCAATATGATTACCCCGATGATGAGTTACTTTGGTTTAATTATCGCCGTAGCTGATAAGTACCGACATAATATTGGCATTGGCACCATGATTGCGATGATGCTGCCATATTCAGTGGCTTTTTTGTGCCTGTGGACGCTGTTCTTTATTGTGTGGGTGTTCTTGTTCCAGATACCGGTGGGGCCAGGGGCAGCCTTGTTTTTTTCGCATTAACGATTAACGGCTAAAAAATTGCTGCGCTTATAAAAACCGCGTAATTTCTTTAAGGCCTTATTATATTCGGCCAGGCCTTCATAGCTGAATAAAATATCTTGAATATCTTTATCGATACTGCGCTGAACATAAAAACAATAATTGATTATCTTCTGCTGCTCGGCTAAGTGCTCAGTTACGTAAAACATACTGTTTTTGTTAACCTGCATATCACTCCAAAATTGGTCTAATGCATCGAGGCTTATCTCAATTTGATAGATCTTTGACCAGGCTTTAAATTCAGACGCTGAGAAGTCATATATATTCAGTTTGATATTTTCAATCTCTTTATTTAACTGAATCAGCGGCGGCAACTGTTTAGCATTTGGGTTTTGGCTGCGTGTTTCAGCAATTAATCGTGAATTACACTGATACAAATTAATCGCTTGCAGATAAACACGCTGGCTATTGATGGCGCTGAACTCAGCCTCAGGGCTATATTTTAACAATTTGCTTAAGCTTTTATTAATGTCGAGCTGCTGCTGACGATTAAATGCCGTTCGCGTGAGGGCATTATTATCCATTTGCGATTTAATCTCTGCTAATTTTTCTAGCTGCTGGCGATTGCGCTGTTTGGTATCGTTCAGACGATTTGTCTCGGCAAGAAAAACCGGTTTTTGATCTAAAATTTCATGCAGGTCTTGGTTTATCTCACGGCCATCAATCGTGCCATTGATGGCCTTATTGGTATGCCTAGTGAAAGCTCCGTTGACCGCTTCGCCAGTTTGACTTGCACTGAGATTGTTAGTGGGTGATTGTGTGCAGGCAGCTAACAAGTTGAATGCAGATGCAAGGCAGATAAAAGATAGCGACTTGATAGCAAAATTTTTAATATTTATCGATAGATAAGCAAATACTGATTGAAAAGGAATTAATAAAAAAGAAGCAGATAAAAAACGGCGCATAATTATCGTCTACATTAATCGTGGCTTGGTCGATAATTTTTAAATATGACCAAATGTTTCATACTGCGAAGCATATTGCTTATTATTTCAGCAAAATATCAGTAGCTAAAATAACTACAATAACAGCAGCGCAGTATACGCGAGTGCATCCAAGCGGATTTCGAGATAATTATTATTGTTTAAAAGATATCAATTCAATATTGAATTGTCATTCTAGATTATTAAAAAATTAGGTTTTTTTAGCTATTAACACATATATTATGCCGTAAACCATGCCGGTTAATGTGCCAAAAAAATGTGATTCAGTGGATATGTTAGCGCTGTTAACCCCAGATTGTGTCATTACAAACACATCGAGTTGTTCTAGTATGACTTTCGCTAGCATTAAGCCGATAACAGATAGCCCAAGCCAGCGATCTTTGCAGGCCATAGCAAAAGCGCCAAGCATGATCCAACTATGTAAGATGTCAGAAAATCCTACATAAGTATAGCTGGCTGGGTAAATCAGTAATAAAGCAGAGCTTGATACAAAGGCCGCAATACAAAAGTTAATCAGCCAGTGCTTGACGTGCAGGTCCCGTCCAAAAATAAGCAGGCATAAGCTCATGCCAAGCATATTCATTACCAAGTGCTGGGTATTCAAATGGCTTAAATGCGCGGTAAAAATGCGCCAGTATTGGCCCTCTAAGGTCGCAGCAATTTGCAGCTGCATGAGGCTATTTAATTGAAAATATTGAATGCCACTGCAAATCACAATAATGGCAGCGGCGATGCATAATAGCGCTAGACTTTCTGGCTTGATTTTAGCAACAAGCTGATTCATTATGCATCCCCGAATAATAAAGCTTAACATTCTAAGCTGTGCAGGGTTTTTTTGCTACGCTGGCTCAGTTCCAATCTGCAGCGCCCTGATGGCGAATTCACAATGACGACCCGTAAAGGAGAACCTAATGAGCGTTAAAAATCTAGGTTATGTAGTAGTTTCATCTACAGATTTAGCAAAATGGGAAGACTATGGCACCAATGTGTGCGGTTTCATGAAGTCGACTTCAATGCCTGACAATGGCTCAGTTTATTTGAAAATGGATGACGCTCGTCCGTTTCGCTATCAAATTGTTGAAGGTCCTGCCGACTTCTTGCAACTTGCAGGCTTTGATTGTGGCTCTGCGGAAGGTTTTGATGCTGTGCTAGCAACGCTCAAAACACTCGATGCGCCGGTTGAAGTGATTAGCGATGCAGACACCTTATCAGCGCGTGCCGTAAAAGCATTGGCGCGTTCTGCCGACCCATCAGGCAATCAATTAGAGTTTTACTGGTCGGATATTGAAGATTCAGTGGGTTTTGAATCACCCTTAGATGTTGAAAAATTCATCGTAACAGCCGATGACGGCAGCGATATGGGTCTGGGTCATGTTGTACTGCATGCACCTACTGATTTTGAGGGCTGTCATGCGTTTTATCAGCAGTTAGGCTTTAAAGATACCGATATCACCGATATGGGCGGCGATGCAGGCATGGGTAAAATCTATTTTATGCACTGTAATCCACGTCATCACAGCTTAGCGCTATGGAGCTGGGGTGGCCCAACCGCTGAAGTGCCGCATCCAAACCCTGAGTCAAAAGCCCCTGGCTGTGTACATTTAATGGCTGAAGTAGGCTCTATTCGTGAAGTGGGTAGCTGTTTAGATCGCGTCAATGAGCGTCAAATTATGATTGTTTCGTCTCTGGGTGAGCACATTAACGATGAAATGAAGTCGTTCTATATGCTAACCCCGGGTAATTTCGCGCTTGAGTTCGGTTATGAGGGTATGCAAGTTGGTGAAGACTGGCAAACCACGCATAATACCGAAGCCTCAATCTGGGGCCATAAGTGGCAAGGCTAGTTTAGCCGGCACATTCAGCTTTTAATAAGCTGGGCATTAAAAAGGCAGCGATTATGCTGCCTTTTTTGTGCGCGTTTCTTCCGCTTTTACCTTATTTATCAGTGTGTCGAGTTTCGACCTAATCCAGCTGCATGCCTCAGTCTGCGCCTGTTTGCCCTCGGGAAAGAGCTTGCCGCTAACAATAAAGGCATGCGGCATCATCGGATACAGTTTCAGCTCAGCCTCAACGCCGTCTCGCTGCATGGCGCGATAAATCTCGATCGCATCGTCGCTAAGAATTTCCTGCTGACCGGCGTTAATAAAGCAGGGTGGAAAGCCATTAAACGACAGTCGGATCGGTGAAAACATCGGGTCGAGCGGGTCAACGGCGGCCGGCAATATCATCTCTACGCAGAGTTTTAGCGCTGATAACGGCATTACGCCTTCTAAATCTGCATGCTTTTCTCGGCTGGGTAAACTGTTAGAGCAGTCGCCAAATGGCGAGAATAGCATCATAGCAGCGGGTTTTGGCAGCTTGCTGTCGAGCACTTTGCGCGTTAGCATCATGCTGAGATGAGCCCCCGCTGAATCACCGGCTATGATAATCTCGTCGCCTCGAACCCCCTGGCTAAGCAAGCCGGTATAGACATTAAACGCATCATCATAGGGCGCGGGGAATGCATACTCTGGTGCTAAGCGATAATCGACGCTGACGGCTTTTGCTTCAAGGTTTGCTGCTAAGCGATAAACCAGGTCGCGGTGAGAGTCTAGCGAGCCGGCAATATAGCCGCCGCCATGAAAATACAGCAATACCCGCTTGCTCTGAATGCACTTGGCCGGAATAATCCATTCACAGTTTACCCCGTTGATTTTGCAGCGCTTTACTTGCGTGCCCTTGGGCACCGCTGCAAAGGCTTTAATAGAGGTTGCCTTGCGTAAACGGGCCACTAATGTGTGCGGGTCGTCAGTGCTAAACAAGCGCTTAAGACCCGCGCTGAAAGCTAAATAAGCCTGTGCTCGAAAACTGATAGACATGCGAAACACTCTGTTAATAAACACTATGTGAATAAAGTCTTTGTGAATAATGACTCTGTCAAAAAAAGTACTTATTAGAGTATCGCAACAAACATTGGTTCAATTACTGCGATTTGATGCTGTCAATAATGCGCGTGGTAGAAATGCCTTCTTGCAGCGAGAGTACGGCGACGCGGCCACCGTTGCCGATCACGATATCGGCACCAACAACGCCTTCAATATCGTAGTCACCGCCTTTGACTAGAATATCCGGCTGTAATGCATGCAGCAAAGATTCTGGCGTATCCTCATCGAAGCTGATCACCCAGTCTACGGCTTCAAGACTGCTTAATACGGCCATGCGGTCTTCCAATGTGTTAATGGGGCGCTCTTGGCCTTTCAGGCGTTTTACCGATGCATCACTGTTCAGTGCTACAATTAGCCGATCACCGAGCTGCTTGGCTTCTTGCAAATATTGCACATGACCGGCGTGTAAAATATCAAAGCAGCCATTGGTAAAGGTTATTGTTTTGCCTAAGCCTTGCTCAAATTTCACCGCCTCAGCTAAGGTTGCCAGATTGATAATGCCTGGCTTTAGTTGAGGTTTAGAAAGTGCATGATTGAGCTCTAATGGCGTGATGCTGCTGGTGCCCATTTTACCCACAACCAGACTGGCCGCGGTATTCGCTAGGGCTACGCTGTCGGATAACGGCATGCCAGCCGCCATAGCGGTTGCCAGTGTGGCAATCACCGTGTCGCCGGCGCCGGTAACATCAAATACTTCTCTCGCCTCGGCGTTAAAATGTTGGTGGCTACCGTCGGCTAAAAACAATGTCATGCCTTTTTCTGAGCGCGTAATCAGCAGTGCCTGCAGCGATAACTGCTGTATCATCTGCGCGGCTTTGGTAAATAAGTCTTGCTCGCTGCTGCAGGGCCCCATCACCGTTTCAAATTCAAGCATGTTTGGGGTTAATAAAAATGCGCCTGAGTATTGATGAAAACTCTGTCCTTTGGGGTCGACAATGACCGGCTTATTTTGTGCGTTAGCTGCTTCTATGATGCGCTGGCAATCTGTCAGCGTGCCTTTGTTATAGTCAGAAATAACAACTACATCATGTTGTGCAATAGCGGCAATAATATTGTCACACGCAGACTGTTGTGCGGCAGTCGAGAAATCTTGCTCGAAGTCTGTGCGCATCAGCTGTTGACCATTACTGATCATGCGCAGCTTAGTGATGGTTTGGCCGCTCTGGCAGCAAGTGCTGAGCATGGAAATGCGGTGTTGTTGACATAAATCTTGGTATATCTTGCCTGCTGCGTCGTCGGCGTGAATGCCTGCTAGCGTTGCCGTGGCGCCAAGGCTGACGCAGTTAACTGCGGCATTGGCAGCGCCGCCAAGGCGGTGCTCTTGCGACTCAACTTTTAATACCGGCACCGGTGCCTCGGGAGAAATACGTGAGGTGTCGCCGATCCAGTATTGGTCGATCATAATGTCGCCAGCGACTAAAACTTTAGCGCCGCGAAAATCCAGTGGCGTTGGCTCTTGGTTTGAGGTGGGTTCAGACATAGCGTTGATTTTGCTCTATGTTAATCTAGCTCAATTAAGGCGCATAGCATATGGCCAATCATGATATGGCTTTCTTGAATAATCGCGGTGCGCGGGTCTGGTACGCATAGGCTTATGTCAGCAGCCGCTGCAAGCTTGCCACCTTGTTTACCGGTTAAGCCGATGCTGGTGATGCCTTTTGTCTTACAAACGTCAATAGCGTTTAGAATATTGGCGGAGTTTCCAGAGGTGGTGATGCCAATAAATACATCGCCGGTTTGGCCCAAGCCTTCAAGCTGGCGCGAAAATACCTGGTCATAACCGTAATCGTTAGCGATGGCGGTTAATGCAGAGGTGTCAGTGGTAAGGGCCAGAGATGCCATCGAGGGGCGTTCTTTTTCAAAGCGGCCGACAAGCTCTGCGGCAATATGTTGCGCATCTGCAGCGCTGCCGCCGTTACCAGCAATTAAAATCTTACCGCCAGCCGCTAGACAATCTTTACAGCGCAACGCGGCTGCGGCGATATTATCGATTAGGGTGCTATCTGCCAGAATCGCCTGTTTTGCGGCAATGCTTTGCTCGATATGGGAAGAGATATAGTGTTTCATCATATAGTTTAGCTTAAGCTTATCTGCTGCGATTTTGCTGCGATGCCTCATTTAATCATCGCGCTAGAATGGATGCGCTGCGTCAGTTAGTAAACAGCGCTCTAATCTGCGCGACACGCTTTAGGGTGATGTCGGCGACGCTGTGATCACGGTATTGTACATGATCTTTGTCAATGCGGATATTGCAGCCAATGCCGGCGTTAAGCCCTGCCTGCATATCAGATTCTTTGTCGCCAATCATAATACTTTGCGAAGGGTTGATGCGATACTGTTCTATTGCCTGCAAAAGCATGCCGGGTGCTGGTTTACGGCAGCTGCAAGGGCCTGTGATGCTGGGGTGATGCGGGCAGAAAAATGTGTCGCTGATGCGCACGCCGCGAATTAAAAACTGAGCCGACATCCAGGCGCTTAGCTGTTGAAACTGTTCAACACTGTAATAGCCTCGCGCGATCCCAGACTGGTTAGTGACAATAATAATCACATACCCATGGCGTTGAAAAAAACGACACAGGCTGAAAATGCCAGGAATAAACTGGATTTGCTCGGGTTTGCTGGCATAGCCAATATCGTGATTGATAATGCCGTCGCGGTCTAGAAATAAGCAGGGTTTTGAATACATAAAACGGTTGTGGGTAGATGCGCTAATTTAGCCTTGGCTATTGTTAAAAGCTTGCACGTTTTGTTGAAGATGATGGGGGTTAATGGTGCCAATCACGGCCGATGCAACCGCAGGTTTGGCAAACAAATAGGCAAAGCTTTCTGTGAGCAAGCGCTGCTTCTCGGCATCTGATTCTGTTTGCATCATCCAGCCTGAGTCGAATATTTTTTTGAGCACCACCTGTTTATCGTTTGCGCTGGCTTGCTCAAACAGCTCATCCTCATCGTGATAGTTTAAGCTGGCAGTCATCATAATGGTGTCGAGGTGCGTTAAGGCATATTTGCCACCCGCAACCGTTTTACCCGATAGGCCAACGGATAAGACCTTGCCAGCCTGTTTGGCTTGTTGCATGCAGTGTATCACTTCATCGCTGAGATTTTGCATATCCTCGCCATTTGAATGCAGTAGCCAGCAGTCGAGATAGTCGGTTTGCAAAGTTCTTAAGCTCTGCTCTAGCTGTTGATTCAAGGCTTTGGCCGAGAAATCGTAAGCGGATTGCTGGCTTTGGCTATGATAGTGTTCACCCGCTTTCGAGATGATTTCGAAGTCTTTACGCTGGCCTTTGAGTAATTTGCCCAAGCGCTGCTCGGCAATACCGTAGGCGGGTGCAGTATCTAAGCTGGTGATGCCGAGATCACGGCATTGACTCAGTAAGTCGGACAAGGCTTGATCGCTCGGTAAATCGAAGCCACTGGGATATTTTACCGATTGATTGCGGCCAAATTTTACTGTGCCTAAGCTTAAGGCACTGAGTGTGCATTCGGTTGCAGAGACGCGGTGCTTGGGTATATTGGTCATGGATTTACTCTTGGCAAGGCTGCTTGTTTGTCAGCTATATCTAGCCATGGGTAGTCAGCGCAGTCGGGCCGTGGCAGCGGTAATTGCTCAAGGTCTATATTGGCTTCAGCCGCAGTGCCTACATCCTTTGCACTAGCTGAGTCTAAGGCGGGTGCTAATGTGCTGATAGTCTCCATGACTTTTTCGGCTAAGCGAGGTGCTAGCGCCAGCTTGGTAGGCCAAGCTGTCATTAAGCGCCCGCTAATATTCAAGTAAGCATCATCGGGTCGAACGAGACCAGTTTGAGCAGGCTCGGCTCGCTGAATCTTAATACTTTGAAAACTTAAATGAGATTGATCTAGCGCGGGTAATAGCTGACTGAGCAAGCTTTTACAGGCTGTCACTTGTTGCTGGTGCGATAATTCAACCCCTTGCTCAGCAATATTGCCGCCAAGATACCAGCTTATGCCATCGGGGCCGGGGTGCGAGGTGACCGTCAACAAGGGCTTGCTTGATCGACCAATAAAGTGGCCATAAAGTTGCGGCAATGACTGCTGGGTGTTTTTTACACTGAGCATATGCAAGGGGCGTAACTGCATCGCCTGGTCTGGCATCAACGTCTGCAGTTGAGAAAAGCCTTCGCCGGCGCAGTTAAGCAATAGTTTAGTGTTTAGTGTGACGGATGTTTGATCCTGTTGCAGTTGAATCCTCACGCCGCTATCTGATATTTGTACCGCGTCAGCCGTTAAACGATAGCGATAAATATAGTCAGCAAACTGCTGCTGAAAATCCTTCAGCATGCTATCAACGGCTAAAACTGGCTCATAAAGCTTAAAACATGATTGGCGAATCGACAGCTGCTGCATGGCCGCAGGTAACTTATCGGCTTTTACCCGCTGTGAGAACGATGCCATCGACTTTGAGCCAAAGAACGATAGCACTTTGCCATCGATACTATTGCTGGGGATCAAATATTGATGATCCGCTAACTGCTGAGTTTTTGATAGCTTTACTGGCCCTTTGCCTGATAAGGCCTTAGACCATATCTCAGGCATATTCGCGATAGCGTTGGTGGCGCCGGTAATTTTGCCCTGTAATGCGTATTTTGAACCGCCGTGAATAATGCCCTGAGAGCAAATGGTTTGCCCGCTGCCAAGTGCCTCAGCTTCAAGTAATATCGCCTCGATGCCGGATGCGCGCGCCAGCGCAAGGGTCCATAGCCCAGCTATGCCTCCACCAATGATTACTAGGTCAGCCGCAGCATGGGTCATTTATGCGATCTCGTCTTGCGCCGGTGGCTGTTGTTGCAGCTGTTGAAATATAATCTGCTCAATGTCCTCAGGCTTGATGGGCTTGCTCAAAAAGTCGTCCATGCCCGATGACTTTGCCTTCATCTTGGCATCGGCAGAGGTGTGTGCCGATAAACCTATCACGGTGCATGGAAGCCGATCTTCAAATTGTGATTCGAACTGTCGAATCGCCATGCAGGCCTGAAAGCCATCAAGTTCTGGCATTTCACAATCCATAAAAATTAAGTCGATATAGGGCGTAGTGTGTTTATAGGCATCGATAGCCTGTTGGCCATTCACACAGCTAACAGCACTGACGCCCTGTTTTTTTAATATGCCTTCGAGCACCATTAAATTTACGGCATTATCTTCAGCGATTAAAACGCGTAATTGTTCAGTTTGGATAATGGTTTGCTGAGACTCTATGCCTAGATTAGTTAAAATGCTTTGATAGAAAAGGCCAGTGGTAAAGGGCAGGTTGAAAATATTACGAATGCCTTGATCAGCCATCTCTTGCTTCGCCATTGAGAAATTTTTGCTCGCGACTAAGGTAATGGCGGTGTTGTGATCATGTTGCTTGTCCGCCTGTCTAAAGACAGCTTGTAACTCCTTAGAATACAGGCCGTGCTCAATAAAGGCTAAGTGAAAGGGTTTTGCTTCGGCGCTTAATATCTCAGACAAGGTTGCTGGGTCGTTTGTGCTAATTGAGCGCATACCCCAGGCATTACTTAATTGCAGCAGCGTGTCGCTAAGCATTTTATCGCTATGACAGATTAAGAGCTTTCTGTCTTTTAGCAGGGCCTTACGGTCGATGGTTTGTAAGCCCTCATTACTGTGCGGTAGCAGTAAACGAGTGGTGAACATAATGCGCGTAAAATGAGTGTCTTGATCTTTATCTTCACTATCGACGACTTCTGGATTAGCAATTTCACATTGCTCTATCGTTAGTTCACCATTCATTAATTCAATTAATTGTTTACTAACGCTTAATGCTAATAAGATGTCGCTTTGTTGATTAAGATCAGACAGCCATTCAGTGAAAAATGCATGCTCAACGTGAGGNCCAAAAACATCNATGGTNAANCCNATTTCAGTACTGTTGACAGAATGCTTNCCAGTCGGTTTGATGCTTAGATGAATCGTTTCGACGGTTTGGTTTAGCGTTTGGTTTAGAAGGCTTAGGCATATCTGTTTAATTTTTTCAGCATCGCCTTTTAGCTGTATGGGAGTGTCCGGTGATACCGCGGCAATAAAGTTTATGTCTTGTTGGGTATTTAATAATGAAAAAATATTGACGCATTCATCAATAGTTTTTTCAAGATTGAATAATCGAGATTCAAGCTCCATTTTGCCAGATTCAAATTGTGAGAAGTCGAGAATATCGTTTATCACATTTAATAAGGCGTTAGATGAATGGCTTATAGAGTCTACATAGCTACTTTGCTTTTCGCTAAGCTCGGTATCACGTAATAATTCGCTCATACCCATAAGGCTATTCATAGGCGTGCGAATTTCATGACTCACCAAGGATAAAAATTCGCTTTTCGCCTGCAGCTGCAGTTTAGCTGCCTGCTTCTCTTTTTCTAATTCAACTTCAGATAAGCGAGATTTATAAATCTCTAAACTGTTTTGAGCTTTCTCTTCGGTTAATTTTATCAGCTTTAGGCTAGCGTCTAATTTGTCTTGTTGTAATAAGCGCATCTTATCGGCGAGTGCGAATGCAAACACAAAAAGCATCGCGGTATAGCCAAGGGTTGAAAAACTGAAAGTGGCCGGCAGATAGTTGGTGAACTGCAGTTGAGAGGCGTACTCTAAGAATAAACCAAATGAAGACAAAAACATTGCCAGAGAGAAAAAGCCGGCTGAGGTAATCCCACGATGCCAGATGCGAATGCCGGCCCAGATTGCGGCTGAATAGAGCGCTAAAATGATAATTAAGCTCAGATTAGAGAAAATAAGGTTTTGCTCACTGAAGCCTAGCAAAATAAAGAATGCTGCGCAGGCAGAGCCAGCAATTAATAAACCGCGATATAAAAACAATGAATGTTTTTCTAGATCTAAAAAATAATTGGCAAAAAACGTAAAGCTAAAGCTCATAAACGCGCAAATAAAACCCAGTAATAGGCTTTTTGACCAGTCTGCATCTGCAGCAATAAATTGTGCAAAATGCCCCTCGTGCAAAGAGATAAAAAGCCCTGAAAGGCCGCCAAACATGAAAAACAGCAAATGATTTTTTTCGCGTAAGCGTAAATAGATAAATAAGTTATAGATAATGATCATTAGCAAAGTGCCATAGATCATGCCAAAGAAAATTAACTCCCGGTTTAATTTGTTGACAAAGCCTGTTTCACTCCAACTGTTGAGCGCTAGCTTGCTGTCAAAGCGATGTTCTAACTTAATCAATAAGGTCAGAGACTGCCCTTCATCGATCGGCATTGGGTAGACTATATGACGATAATTGATGGGGCGGTCATTAAAACGATAGGCGTTACCAGCTTGCTGAAAATAGGGCCGAATAGTTTGACTGTTAGTGTCAAAGAGATAGGCGCTGGCGCCATCCAGTGTGTTGCTGGCAAGTTCGAGAAAATATTCGCTGATATGGGGTGAGGTGTTGCTTAGCGTCACTTTTAAATAACTAAAATGGCTATCGCTGTTTAAGAATACTAAATTGCCAGGGATGGCTTGCCAATCTGCATTGTCAAGGCGCGCTAAATCAGTGAAGCTTAACTGATCAAGTGCTTTGTTATCCAAAAACTCAGCCTGCTTAAGTTGTTGTATGGAAAGGCTAGCGTTGACATTGTCAGCCGCAAGCGCTGGTTTGACCATGCTAACAGCTAATACGAGCACGCAGAGGCTTAAGCCTCGATTGACTAATTCAGCTATGTCGGCGCTGGACCTTTTACCTCGCCTAAACTTTTTTATGGCGCTGTTAATAAAAAAAAGCGGTGACACAATTCGATGCATAAAATTTATCAACGGATGTTTAGCAAAATTTAGAGCAAGACTGGCATGATGAATTAAGCTGGCTATGCTGACCAAGCTGCTCATGAACAGCAGCAAAGATTGACATAAAAATAGGGGGTTTGGCAGAAGAGAACCGCAAGCTGATTCG
>JABSRR010000041.1 GCA_013215025.1 Pseudomonadales bacterium | reverse complement strand
ATTTCGCCAATATGCTCTAGCGGTTGATTCATTGTGGTTGAGGTATCACCCTGCACCATCGCCAGCATTTTTGGCTGCACTTTTTTGATAGCATCTTCAATTTGCTCAGGTTTAAACACCTGCCCCCATTCTACCGAAATCGTATGCACCTCGGCTTGCGCGCGCTCAGCGATTTCAGTCAGCAAATGACCAAAGCGACCCATAATCGGCACTAACACTTTATCACCAGGACGCAAAGCCGATAGCAAAACCGCTTCTATACCGGCACGCGAGGTGCCATCAATTAAGAACGTCCACTGGTTTTGAGTTTTAAACACCTGACGGAAACGCGCCATGGTCTCATTCATAAAACCTGTCATGACCGGGTCGTATTGACCAATCAATTGATCCGACATAGCGCGTAATACACGCGGGTCGGCATTGATAGGTCCAGGCCCCATTAATAGTCTTGGAGGGGCATTAAACGCTTCCATAAAATGATTATTTGCCATGCTTATATAATCTCTCTGATACTCGCTAATAAGGCTTGATCGTGACCACTGTGGCGTAATAATGAATAGCCACTGGGTTTATCCATACCTTGTTCGGTTATCGTAAAGCTCGGCACATGGATTTGTACCGAACCAGTAAGCCCAGCAATCGCGGTGAGGCTTAATAAACGCTGACGCAATTCGGATTGCGATTGATCCGGTTTTGGCGCCGTGCTTACGCTACTGGGTAAAATTAATATGTCGTCTTCAGCGATCAAACGCTTAAATATTTGCTGCCAGCTGAGCTGCTTTTGACTGGCTGTTAATACCTCAGCCTCAGATAATGTCATCGCCTTGGCAAATCGTTCAGCAATCGCTGCTTCAAAGCTGGGTTTATTGCGCTCAATCCAGACGCCGTGTTGCTCAGCACAGGCTCGCCCTTGTAAGACGCTAAAAACCGTATTTAATTCATTTAATAATTGCACTTCTGCTGCCGCTAAACGGCGATGCTGCAATGGCAGCGATAGCTGCTCAGCCACAGCTGGCGCAGCCGCGCGAATCGCATCAGCGATGTCAGGTTCGGCCAGCGCCAAAATATCTTCACAAATAATCACCGACCTTGCGGCAATAGAGTTTTGCTTAGGCAGTAACACCTCACCCATCAAGGCTAAGTCATCAGCATTATTGGCAAACCAACCCACGGTATCAAACGGTGGCGCTAGCGCCACCAACCCCTCAGTGCTGACTGCATTATGGCTGGGACGAATACCATAAATGCCACAATAACTGGCTGGCACACGCACCGAACCGCCGGTGTCAGTGCCTAAGGCAATATCGGCTAAGTTGGCCGCCACTGCGGCTGCGCTGCCCATCGATGAGCCGCCGCAAACATGGCCAGGGGCTTTAGGATTATCAGCACAACCATAATGCATATTTGCGCCCTGTAGCGCATAGGCCAATTCATCGGTAATAGTGAAGCCATTAAATATCGCCCCTGCATTGAGGCAACGCGCCAAACTGACCGCCGTTTGTGTCGCTTCACTGTGGCTTGCATACCAATCAGGATTGCCTGCCGCATTGCGGTAGCCTTTTAACGCAAATAGGTCTTTTACTGCTAAACGCTTATCTGCAAGTAGCCCCTGCTCAGACCATTGCAACAGTCTGGGGCCATGCTCGCAAAAAATGCCCGAGGGATGATTAACACTCACAGTAACTACCTATCATTACTTTTATCAAACATAAAACATCGGGCAAACTGAAATCCTGCCCGTTTGGTCAACTATTATTGCGCGATTTTTCAGCAAATGCCAGTATTTATGCTGGCATCAAGCAGTTTTCTACCATATCAGTTGGGAGCTTTTTGGCTTTAACGCTGAGGGCGGTTTACATCAGCGGCTGCTTACTTAATAGCAGGCCGTTTTCATCAGCGTATAAATAATCACCGGGATGGACGGTTAATCCATGGCATGCGACTGCAACATCTCTCAGGCCAATACCTTTCTTAACTGTGCTGCGCGGGATAACGCCCAAGGCCATCACCGCTATCGGCATATCTCGTAAGATTTCAATGTCGCGCACACAGCCATTCACCACTATCCCAGCCCAGCCATTACGAATCGCTTTTTCAGCCATAATATCGCCAAGAAATGCATAATCTGGATTATTACCCGCATCAATCACCAGCACTCTCGACTCACCGGGTTCCTCGACAGCCGCAACCGCCATTGAATTATCCATCGGACACAGCGCTGTGGCAGCCTGCCCGTGAAACTGCCGAATTGCGCCGTATTGTTGAAAACCTTGATGTGCAACCTGCACGCTGCTTCGGTGCGCATCAAATAAGTCGGGTGTTGAAATTGCCATAGATTTAAGCCTCAACCAAAGAAGGAATTTGCTCTAAGTTTGGCAACGATAATCCACATCCGTTCAATAACATATTGCAGACAAAACTGGCGATATGTTCAATATCGTCTTGGGTGTACTCAACACGGTTCCTAATTAACAATACCTGGGTTTCAAAATCGGCGTAATGCTGAGTCGTAGCCCAAATCATAAAAATCAAATGCTCAGCATCCAGTTGGCGCATTTTGCCGGCCTGCATCCAAGCATTAAACACCGCCACCTTACTGGCTAACCAAGCACGCATATCATTTTTAATATAGTCGGCCAGATAAGGCGCGCCGGATATAATTTCACTGGCAAATAATTTTGACGGCAGTGGCTTCTCACAGGCCAGTCGCACCTTGTCATATATATAAGTTGCCAACACAACGGCCGGATCATCGTCTGGGCTTATCTCATCAAGGCCGCTATTCCACTCGGCAATAATGCGCTCAAGCACTGCAGCATATAAGGTGGATTTGTTTTTAAAGTAATAATGGATATTCGCCTTTGGCAAACCAGCAATATCGGCGATCGCCATCATGCTGGCACCTTTATAGCCATTTTGGGCGAAAATCAGTTCTGCGGCATCGAGAATCACTTGGTAGTTCTGCTCGCGAATTTTACCCGTTTTATATTTTTTATTGGCTTCGATGCTAGCCTTCACATTGTCAATTTTCATGTCTTACTGCTTATTATCGGTAAAAAAATAACCGTCTGCTGCTTGACTGTTTAGCCCTACAAGCGCCGGTTTAGAATAGCTTATCGGCACAGTGGCCAACTCGCTGCTAATTTATAGCAAAGCGTATGCCGTAAGCCTAAATCATAACAGCGCAAGCTTAACCAGCAAGTCAGGTATTGCCAATATCCCTAAATTGCACTGATTTTAACCACAGCTGATCTAAATTAGTGCGCCTTAAAGGACATTACAGCAAGGCTTTTTCATTAAATACGCAAATAATTGACCATTTGGTTTATTTTTTAAATAATTGTCTAGTTGGCCAGCTTTTTGCTTTATAAGTTCGCAAGTCAATATATAAACCTCTACAGATGGGGATTGACCCATTATTTTTTAACCAACTTAAGGTATAGACCATGACGTTACTTAAGAAAACTGCGATTGCTACTGCACTTATCGCCTCAGCATCAGCTGCACAGGCTGAAACTTTTTGGACGAACACTAGCTTAACTTACTTGGCTGGCTCAGAATATTTGAACCCATTTTCAGATGAAGAAGCTGATGGCTCAGTCATCACGTTTGAACATGCTGGTGCTTACAGCTGGGGTAAAAGCTTCTCATTCGTTGACATCGTGCGCGGTGAAGATGAAGACGACGGCCTAGATGAGACTTATTTAGAGCTTGGCGCCGACATCAGCTTAACCGGCGGTAAAGGTTTTTCAGACGCAGTGATTAAAGATGTTTACTTGGTGACTCAGCTTGAAAACGGTAACCCTTCTGGCTTTGAAGGCTTTGTAAACTATCTTGGTGGTGTTGGTGTTCGCTGGAACGCGCCTGGTTTCATCTTTTTAGATACTAATATCTATTACCGCTCAAACGACGCGCAAGACGACAATGCTCAAATCACTGTAGCATGGGGTCTTCCATTTAATATCGGCGGTGCAGCATTTAGCTTTGATGGATTTTTGGATGCCACAACTGAAACCGAAAATGACTTTGGCGATGTTGAAGCAACTTTCCACACACAGCCACAGCTTAAGCTTGACGTGGGTAACTTCTTTGGCGAAACCAACAAATACTACGTCGGCGTTGAAGTTGATTACTGGCAGAACAAATTCGGCGTAGACGGTGCCGACCAGACTGCTGTTCAGTTAATGGCTCACGTTAACTTCTAAACCGTTTCCTCCAGGTATTTTTGCCCAGCTATGCTGGGCTTTTTTTTACCTTAAAAAAGCAAAATATTGCCGCCAACTTCTAACCACAAAACGCTCATATACATTTATTGACCAAATAGACAGCTTTTGGCCCAGTATGTGCATTGTTTTTAATTAAACATCATCTGTTCATTTTCAAACTTTTACCGCGAGGTACCCATGCGACAACGTTTTCCATTTTTACTAACGGCTTGCCTTTGCCTAAGCAGCACGGCCGCGATATCAGACAGCTCAGTCAATAATACATTTACGGTACTGCAGCCAATGCATTCGAGCGTAACCGAAATTAACGATGCCACATTAGGCCAATTTTATATTCCTTCAACACCCAAAACCGTCACCTGGGGCTATTTACCCAATCGTGACAGCAAGCCGGTTTTGACGGTTAACTCAGGCACCATCATTACCTTTGACACTATTTCGCATGAGGGCATTCTGGAAGATCAAGGTCGCAACCCGACCGCTTATTTTCACCAGCATGGTGTAGCGCAACAGCAGGTTTTGACTGATGCGGCCGAGCTTGCCAGCTCGGACATGGCGCATGACTTTGATAAAGACGGACCACATGTTGTTACCGGCCCAGTTGCTATTGAAGGCGCTAAAGCTGGCGATATTTTAAAAGTTGAGGTATTGAAGTTAAGTCCACGCGTTCCCTATGGCGTTATCTCTAATCGCCATGGCAAAGGTGCGCTAGCAGGCGAGTATCCAAAAATACCGCGTGAAGCTAATGCCAGTGCTGAACATCCTGAGCGTTACCACAATATTTCTGTATTCACGCCGATAGAAGCTAGCGATAACGGCTATCACGCGGTAATCAAAAATGGCGACGGTAAGTCCATTCGCTTTCCGATCAGCCCATTTATGGGAGTTATGGGTGTTGCGCAGAATACCAGTGAGCCTGTGCATTCAGTACCGCCAACTTTCACTGGCGGTAATATCGACGTAAATGACCTTGGCGAGGGTGCAACGGTATATCTTCCCGTACAAGTTGACGGCGCGCTGTTTTATACCGGCGACGGACACTTTTCTCAGGGCGATGGTGAGGTGGCATTAACCGCACTGGAAGGCTCTTTACGCGCAACCTTTAAACTGACGCTATTAAAAAGTGGGCAAGCTCCTGGGAAAACGGTTCATCAACCGCTGGGTGAGACCGATGAGTTTTGGCTAGCCCTAGGCTTAGATCCAGACCTTGATGAGGCGATGAAAAAATCAACCCGCGAAGCTATTCGCTTTNTAAATCAGCACTATGGCATTGATGAACACATAGCGCTAGCCTACCTATCTGCCGCAACCACATTTGAAGTGTCACAAGTAGTGGATAAAACCAAGGGCATCCACGCGATGATTCGTAAAGCAGACTTTGATGAATTTGAGGGCCACAAACACTAGCGGTTTTACTTTAATTACCTCCATTGCTTGGTAAAAGCGTATCACTATCGCTCAGCATTAAGCTGGGCCATAGTGATCTTTACTACATCACCTAACAGCCTTATTGATGAGCGATTGATGCTCTACATTTTTACTGCTTCTAGCTTTTTTGCAACTCGCTAATCGCAACTCGTAATACTCCGTTTTTACACCATATTTGCGATAGTCGAATTTTTCAGCCTGCTTATTTCTTTTACCTTTTCTTTATCTTGATCTTTTATCATCCATTTCCAGCTTGCCAAAGCTTCATCTTGGTTCAGTCGATAACACCACTGTTTGTCTATGGTGCAAGCAATTCGGCCTCATTACAGATAACAGCCACAAAAGCGATAAAAAGACGCATTTGATCAAAATATAACTAGTTGGTCAGTTTTTTGCATAGATAAAGCTGACCAATGAGTCAATTATTTAAGTGAGGTTTTATATTATGGCTAGACTCAATTTTGCCAAATACAAAGGCATCATTGCCTCCGTCGCACTATTCATATTATTGGATGCGTCGGTCTTGATGCTAAATTTTTATATATCGTTTCAGATTGCTGATGATGCAAAAGTGGTCAATGTCGCTGCCAAGCAAGGAATGTTAACGCAACGTATGTTGACCAATCTGTACTCAATGCAGCATGCAAACTTGTACCTTTTGAAAGACACGATGCTAAGCCAATCAAAAGAGCTAGCTGAAACACAACAGCAATTTGCTAATACTTTAGAAGCGTTTAAACAAGGCAGTGACATCATTAGCAATGAGCAACAGCAGATAACATTGCCTAAAATTGAATCCGGCGTTGGCGGTGACGCGATCAATAAAGCCGAGCAATTATGGCTGCCCTATAACACGATTCTATCGCGTTTATTGAATGAGCAGGTCGATGAATACATTAATGTTGCAACCTTAAGTGAGGCGATTGCCTACGGACAGAACAACAGTGAGGCATTAATAGCATCGCTAGCAACGGTAACGCAAAATCTTGAATCGGTGGCTAGTGCGAAAGCCGAACGTCTGCGAACAATTCAAATTATTGGTATCAGTCTGGCCGTGATCAACTTCTTCTTTATCATGATGCACTTTATGCGCCAGCTGAGTGAATCCGATGCAGTTATTGATCAGGCTCGTGGCGAAACTCAAGAAATCCTCGACACGGTTAATGAAGGCTTATTCTTATTGGATAAGGAGCAAATGCTCAGCAGCCAACATTCGAAAGAACTCGCCTCAATGTTAGGCGAAGACAATTTAGCCGGGCAGTCATTCCGCGAGGTACTGGCCAACCTTGTCTCTGCAAAAGACCTACTGATTGCGCAAGAATATATTGACTCTTTGTTCAACCCTCGGGTGCATGCCGACTTAATCAAAGACTTGAACCCGCTGAATGAGATTAAAATTAATATCAAACAGCAAAATGGACAATTTATATCTAAATATCTTTCGTTTGATTTTACCCGTGTCGATGATAACAGCGGCATTAAGCATATTCTGGTGAGTGTAAAAGATATGACCGATACGGTACTTCTTGCTCAGCAACTTGATCAAGCGAAGCAGGAAGGTGAAGCGCAACTAGAGATGTTATTAGGTATTATTCATACCAACCAAGATTTACTAACACGCTTTTTAAATGAGTCGCTATCAACCTTTTCATCGATCAATGAGACATTGAAGAACCCGAGTAAAACGCAAACCTCTTTACGTATCAAGGCGCAGGAAATTTTTGCTGAAATCCATAATTTTAAAGGTGAAGCATCAGCGCTGGAGCTAGAGAGCTTTGCCTATCTCGCACATCAGTTTGAAGATGAACTGTCGCGCCTTATTAACAAAATTGATCTTGACGGTAACGACTTTCTATCTTTAACCGTTAAATTAGATGAGTTGATAAACTATAGTCAGTCGATTATCGAACTTAATGCAAAACTCAAATCAATTGCTAGCGAGCAAACGTCACAAAGCCATGAGCGCAGTACCCATAGCAGTCAATCCGCATTACAAAAGCTGTTTCATAGCCTTTGTGAACGTCATGGCAAGCAGGCCAATTTTGCGTGCGTTGGTTTTGATGAAGTAGAGGTGTCGACTGAGCAGTTTGATTTAATTCACGACATCAGCATCCAGCTGCTGCGCAATGCTATATGCCACGGCATTGAGANCCAGCAAGCCAGACACGATAGTGAAAAGCCTGCGACAGCCCGCATTGATTGTCGACTGATACAGTTAGGCAATCATTTAGAGCTGACTTTCGAAGATGACGGAGCCGGTATCGACTATGAGAAAATCAAACAAAAGGCTGTCGAACAATCGCTGTATACTGCTGAACAAATAGAGCATTTGAATAAGCGACAGCTGGCTGGATTAATGTTCTCGCCCGGTTTTTCAACCGCTAAAGAAGTGTCCGTCGATGCCGGTCGCGGCATGGGTATGGATATTATTAAACAACGGATTAATCAAGCTGGCGGTAAATTAACCATCGCTAGCCGTAAAAATCAGTTTACCCGCTTCACTATCACCCTACCCATCGCTCACGCTCAGCGATTGGTCGCCTAAGGAGTCTTAAATGCATAATTTAATGATTGTTGATGACTCAAATATTATTCGTCGTAAAATCACACGTGCACAAACTAACAGCACCTTTAATGTTGTTGCTACTGCAGAAAATGGCGAACAAGCTGTTGCGATGTTTAAGCAGCATCAACCGGACGTGGTCACAATGGATCTCACCATGCCAGAAATGGATGGCTTAGACTGTATTGACCAAATTATGGCAATAAACCCGAATGCAAATATTTTAGTGGTTTCAGCCTTATCCGACAAAGCGACCGGCCTTAGCGCCATCACCAAAGGTGCAAGAGGTTTTTTATGCAAACCCTTCAATGATGATGAGCTGATTGACGCGCTTGCAAAAGTATCGGAGCCAGTGTCATGAAAGAACAAGACATTCAAGTATTTATTGATGGTGCAAAAAACTACTTCACGCAACATAAAACCGATGGTGTGGAAGTTGGCGCGCCTTATCTTGCAGCACTTGAAGAAAGCCAGGCCTTTGACTACACCGGCATTATCAGTATAACTGGGCCCTATCAGGGCTGCGTTTATGTGTCTGCACCCAAGGCTTTGCTTAACCATTTACTGCTGAGCATCGGTGAAACTCAAACCACACACGAAAACTTATTCGACTTGATTGGTGAAGTAGCTAACACCATCTCAGGTAATGCGCGCAGTCAGTTTGGCGCTGAGTTTATGATTTCGGTTCCAATCGTGGTACAAGGTAAACCCGAGCAAATACACTTACCTAAGGATACCCGGGTGTATGTGATCCCTCTTTTATGGAAAGCCTACAACGCCTCTATTGTGGTCGGCTTACAAGCTTAAAAAACCAGCCAGCTAAACGCTGGCTTTTTTATGCTTATCTAGCAGCAACAATAACGGTGGCAATAAAAAGAAATCCAGCAACAGCGCCGAAAAAATAATTGAAGAAGTAAGTATACCCAGCTCCACATTTGAAACCGCTTTAGATAAAACCAGCAATGAAAAGCCAGCCACTAACACAAAGGTTGTTGTCCACAAAGCGGTACCCACATATTTAAATGAGTAGCGGATTGCCTGTTCGGTGTTCGCCTGAAGATTATCCTTAGCAAATTTATATTTTGATAAAAAGTGTACGGTATCGTCGACGACAATACCCATGGTAATAATCACGACCGAAGTCAGCCCCATCGTCAACTCACCATCATACAGCGCCCAAAAGCCAAAACCCATTACTGCAGGAATCACATTCGGTACTAAGCTGATAAACCCATAACGGAAAGATTTAAGCACTAAAATCATAATGAATGAGATCGCAATCAAGGCAATAAACGAGCCCTGTAATGTTTTTACGAAACTGTCATAGCTAAGCTTTGACCACATTACCGCCATTGAGGCACCTTCCTTACGCATATAGGCAGGTAGGTTAGCCGCTTGCCAGTCATTTACACGCTGCTGCATCTCAAATATTTTGTTGGTGTCTGCGGCCGCTGTAGTGGTGCTAACACGTGTTGCACTTTTATCCAACAGCACCTGATTATTTAAATCAACGCCGGGCGGTAGAGAAAGCTCATACAGTAACAAATACTGTGCAGCCAACTCAGAGGACTCTGGTAGTCGGTAATAGGCAGGGTCATCGCCATGCATACTTTTATTCAGTCGCTTGATCACATCAACAAAGGAATACACCCCTTTTATCTCAGGCTGCTGGCGAAGCCACTCAGTAAAGGCCTCAACCTTTTGTAAGTACTCAATATCGGTAATGCCGTTTTCACCTTTGGCTGGCAACTCGTAATGGTAGTTATAGAGACCACCGAAATGCTGATCGATTTTTTCATTGTGGGTGCGAAATTTATGCGGCTTTTTTATCGCATCACTAAAGCGGTCATTGATTTGATTTTGTGCCGCTGCATAACCCATACCTATTGCGCAGATCATGGTAGATAGCAATAACATATTGCGGCGTTTGATCACCCAAGAGGCTAAAAATTGCATCAAATTCTCAAGCTTACTTTCGCTATAAACGGGCTTTTTAATCGGCAACCACATGACCAAGGCTGGCAGCATGGTTAATGAAAATGTCCAGCTGGCTAACACACCCAATGCAGACACATTGCCAAGGCCTGCGGTGGGCGGTAAATCGCTGGTATTCAGCGTTAAAAAACCAAGTGCTGTTGTTAAGCTGGTTAAGGTGACTGGGATGTAATTTATATGCAGGCTTTCAAGCAAGGCCTGTTGTTTGGATGCAGCCGGCTCGCGATAGGCGTGGAAAAAATGGTTTAGAATATGAATACAGTGCGCAATGGTCACCGTGATAATAATCATCACCGCGTTCATGGTCATCATGGTGAAGGTAATACCAAACCAGGCGCCTAAGCCCATGCCGGTGAGCATCGCCACAAAAGAAATCAATACAGCTGTCATCACACCTGCCACCGTGCGCATAATTACACCCAACACCACAAACATCAGCGCAAACATTGATGGAATCATAATGCTCACATCATGTATCACTATCCATGCATTGTTGTAGGTAGACACAATATCGCCAGTGACATAGATATTGATGTCAGGATTCGCGCTTTCCAGCTCATCAACCCATTGATAAATTTGCTCAACCAGCTCGAACTCTTTTTCCTGCTGATTTTCTTTACCAATATTAAATTCTAAGCTCAAGGCAACATACTTGCCATTTGGCGACACCAGTCGATTCACCAAGCTGATGTCTGACAGCGCTACTTGCTTAATCTTTGCCAACTGCTGATCAGACAGGCTATCAGCTTGCTCGACCAGGTTTTCCACATACATATCATCGTCTTCGCTGTAGGTATGCGAAAAGTTGGTAATTGACTCAACTCGGACAATATAAGGCAATAATTCTGCGTCTAGCGTCATTTGCTCAAACAAGGCTAAATCGGCGCGATTGAACACGTCAGCCTGCTGAGTTTCCAGCATAATAAAGGCACGCGACTCTTTGCCGTATTTTTCCTCTAATGCCTCAAGCGCCATATAGGGGCCATAGTCTTCTTTAAAAAAGCCGCGCGCACTACCATCAAACTTAAAGTTCTGAAAGCCCGCCAAGGCTAAAAACAGACTCAAAATAGATAGCGCAAAGAATAACTTGCGATACTCAATTAAACGGGAAGAAATTTGCTCGATCATACGACACCTCATTGCGAAGCGCGCATTGTATAGACTGATTAGCTCGGCGCCAGTGAAATCTTGTTTAGAATGGCGCCCCCGAGACGATTCGAACGTCCGACCCTTCGCTTAGGAGGCGAATGCTCTATCCAGCTGAGCTACGGGGGCTTGGCAAACAGTATATCAAGCTTGATGCTCAAGGTTTAGCCAGATAGTAAAACTCTTCGTTGAAATAGTTATCAATGAATCAGGGGCTGACCAAACAATTGCTGCAGCTGGTGCAGTGGTGAACTTTGCGGATACTGCATTGCTTCGACAGGCAGATAAATGGTTTGTTCTAACACATACTGACCAGCAGACACGGCATGAGAAACCTGATCGGTAAATACCAACCATGTACTGCCGGCTGGTAAAGAAAGTGACTCAGACTCAACATTTTGCTGATAGTCATGATCTAATTTCATGCTGTCATGAAGCTGCAGCATGATAGCGTCATAGAGCGTGCGCCGAGTTTTGGTAATACCCAGTTTATCAAGTAACGCTAGGTTTAACTGACTGGGCAATTTAAGCTTGGCTTGATGGTGCTGTAATACCCTGTCAAACGATTCACCCAGCCGCCAGTGCCTGGGTATTTGCTCCGGATTGATATTGGTGAATACTCTCAGTATGCGTTTACCGGCTACCGGGTTGGATGGAAAAGCATCTATATGCAAGCGGCTATCGTCTTTTGTTATCGATGTCTGGCGCGCACAAGCTTCGACAGGACGAAAACTCACCTTCCCCAATCGTAAATGGCCGACATAGTCTGGGCAGCAGCTCTCAACTAATTGCCGACTAAAATTCGCGTAGCGACGCATCATATTTAATAATAATGATTGGTGTTGAACAGCACCTTTTACCGAATTTGATACTGGGCAATAGCTGATATTTTTTCGTTTTTTATCAATCAGTGCATCACTGAGCAGAACTTTTTCATCATGAAAAATTGGAAAATCTTGTTCGGTTAACGACAGCAGCTTACCCTGCTCTAGTAACTGCGTTACATTATGTGTTTTGCTGCACGCTTTTAGTTGTATATCCTGCTGCGACAAGCGAACCCAGTTACTCATAATATGAGCCCTGAGTTCGCTGTGCGATATTACGGAGAGGGCAACTAAGCAGCTGCCCAAGCAATATTATAAAGAAACAAAAAAATCTAAATACTGACAGTATTTTTGGAATATAGCTTAGCACTCTTAACATCCTTGTAATGATTTTGCTATTAGGAGTAGCTTGTCAGCCACGCGCGACTAAATCAAGCTCAAACTGCCACTATCTTTTAAATGATCTATATTTCTGTTCAGCGTCAAAGGTTAGCTTGCCAAGGCACAGGCTTATACTACGGAAAAAGTTTTGTTAAAATGTAATTTACTTACAATAACAATGGCGTCAACATGAACTCTACAATCCCGCTACACACTATTGAAGCCAAAAAAGCTGATCGTTACGGCCGCGGTTGGTATTGCTTTGGCCTGTCTCGACATATCTCAGAAGAGCCACAAACCTTTGAATACTTTGGCACTAAACTCGTGGCTTACCGCAGCCTAGCCGATTTTAAAATCAAAATTTTAGATGCCTATTGCCCCCATATGGGGGCGGATTTATCGAAAGGTGAGTGCGATGAACAAGGCAATATCGTTTGCCCCTTCCACCACTGGAGCTGGGGTGGCGACGGCGTCTGCAATCATATTCCTTACGCCGAAAAAATCCCGCCTAAGGCCAAAATTAAATCATGGGATGTGCTTGAGCTGAATGGCTTGTTTTATGTGTGGTATGACCATGAAGGCAACCCACCCATACCCGGGCAAGAACCACCTCGCATGGAAGAGTATTATTCGGATGAATGGTCTGAATGGAATCTCACCACCATGCGCATAGCCTCGCACGGCAGAGAGTTGATTGATAATATGGCTGACATGGCGCATTTTGGCCCAGTGCATAGTGCCCCTGCTGCATATTTTAAAAACATTATTGATAAACATATGTTTGTGCAATATATGGAAGGCGACCCTGAGACCATGGAAACATCGGATAGCCTCACCAGCACAGCCACCTATTATGGCCCTGCAATTATGACCACCGTCATGGAAAATGAGTCTAACGGGCTGGTTAAGCACTCTCGCCTGCTCGTCACTCATGTGCCGGTAGATCAAGAGCACTTCGATTTACGTTTTGGCTTGATTGTTAAAAAATATCCAGAATTTGGACAAGATATTAACGACTATATCGTTCAAAAATATGTAGACGGCACGACTGAGGCTTTCTTTGAAGATGTTGATATTTGGAAGCATAAAACCCAAGTCGACAATCCAGTATTGTGCTCAGGCGATGGCCCCGTTTATAAATTAAGGCAGTGGTATGAGCAGTTTTATACCGACATCGCTGATCTACCCTCAACCTTTGATGAACGCAAAGAATACGTTACGCTAGATATTTACGGCAAAGACGATTAATCGAAAGCCCTGATATAAAGCCGCCATGCAATGATGGAACAGCGCATAAAAAAGCCCGCTTTAGCGGGCTAGGCTTGGATATATTGGTAATCATTGTCGACAATATAATTACTTTGAGTAATCACTTACCTTAAAATAATCACTTACTCAGATAAGTCTATTCACGGCAAAGTTCTTAAAAACTACATATTAAACTGTCTTCAAGCTGCCATTAAGCAGCCCAGACATCATTTGCTTGCTGAGTTACCGGCATCGAAGGATTAAGCCCTGCAGCGCCGCGAGATTTTTCACTCTGCAGCCAATTTTGCGTAGCCACGATGTGCTCCACACAAACATATTCACGGCCATCGACAACTATATAATTACCGTCTCGGCTTCTTTCAATCTGATTCACGACTTGCTTTTGCATAAGATACCCTCCTCAAGCGTTATAACTATATGAGTATCAAAGGCATAAAAAGTTCAACCATGCGATGATTAATGCGCCAATTTTTTTGGTCTATATACCGCCACATTAAAGCCTTGATCTTGCAAATGTGCCGCATGCAGGTGACTCATCACGCCTTTCTCGCAATAAAGCAGGTATTTGCCAGCCTTATCGAGCTCAGCTATTTGCTTATGCAAGGCATAAAAAGGAATTGTTAAGCTGCTACCAGACTTTAATTGTAAGGGCCTAGCCAGAACTTCATCAGGATGGCGAATATCAATCAGCACCGCCTCAGCCACTACAAACTGAAACTCTTCGACATGCTCAGAACGCTCAATATCCCCCATCTGATCAATATTGATATAACGCGCCTGTTCTAGCGCCTGATCCAAGACAGCGAAATCAAAGCGACTCTCTTGGTGTTCTATGCGGTAATCCCGCGCTTTGGTTGTTGGTTTAACAGAAATAACGCCACAATATTCGGGCATGGCCGCCGCGAATTCGTCTGTGCCAATCTGCTTTGCAAGCTGAATAATTTCCTCTTTATCAGAGCTAATCAATGGCCGCAGCACCAGCTTATCGGTTACTTGGTCAATCACTGCAAGATTACTGATTGTTTGACTGGACACCTGAGCCACCGCCTCGCCGGTAACCAGTGCCTTGATATTCATTTTGTCAGCGACTGCATTGGCCGCACGATACATCATGCGTTTTAGCACCACCCCCATTTGCGAATCGTCTATATTGTCTAGTATCTCGGCTACCACGCCTTCAAATGGCACACTGATAAATTGCACCCGTCGCGATGCTGAATATTTAGACCATAAATAGTAAGCAACCTCTTTTACTCCAAGCTCATGATCACGACCGCCGAGATTAAAAAACACAAAATGTGTGGGCATGCCACGCTTTATACACATGAATGAGGCGACTGGCGAATCGAAGCCACCAGACAATAGGGATAACACTGGCTCAAGCTCGCCAACTGGATAGCCACCCAAACCTTCAATACGCTGCTTAACCACGTAAACGGTTTTGTCTCTGACTTCTAGGTTGACGGTGATATCAGCTTGTTTCAAATTCACACTGGCGCTGTCACAGCGTTGATTCAGATAAGCCCCCACGCTTCGCTCGATCGCATGACTGCTCCAGGGGTGATCCCCAGCTCGTTTACAGCGCACAACAAAGGTCTTGTGATCAAGCTTATCCAAATAGTAATCAGCAACCGCCTGACAAATATCATCTAAGCTCTCAAAGCCTGTGATATCAACCTCAAGAAAATAGGCAATCCCTGGTGTATTGGCCAAGCAGCTTTTGACACGCTCAATCACCTCTGCATCGCGGGTCAAAACATTAACCACCATTTTGTCCCATTCTTTTTTGACTTGTATCTGCGAGTCAATCGAGCGCATCAAGTTGGCAAGATTATTCTGCAGACGCTGAATCATTTGCTTGCGCACAGGCTTTGACTTTATCGTGATTTCAGGGAAAAGTTTGATCACAAACTGCATGAGAATATTCTGTCTTGCTAAAAGTCATCAGTATAACAGTTTATTTTGCTGCTTTGCGTGATGAACCAAAAGTGCTCATTTCCGGCACCAAAATTTAAAATGCACCACAAAAACGCACAATAATAGTGCCAAGCATTTTATTGGTGCACTGCATTCACTGCCAAGTCGCAAGTTTCAATTTCGACACCTACTTTCAGATACTTAGCAAATAATTGCCATTGGCATATTTCGTGCTTCATAAAGCCTCACTGTGAAGCAATTGCGGCAGACATCTTAACCTTTTAGATGTCTAGCCATAGCTTGAAATCAAGCTATAATCGCATGGCTATTTTTTGGAAACTTTCAGGCTTGCCGGCCTAAAAGTAATAATGACTAAACTGGAGGCATATAATGTCAGAGAACACTCTGAAGTTAATTCAAGACAGTGAAGCTAAGTGGGTTGACCTACGCTTTACCGATCCACGTGGTAAAGAGCAACACGTAACCATCCCATCAAGCGAAGTTGATGAAGGCTTCTTCGAAGACGGTAAAATGTTCGATGGCTCATCAATCGAAGGTTGGAAAGACATCAACGAATCTGACATGATCTTAATGCCAGATGACAATGCCTCTATTCTTGACCCATTTACCGACGAAGTCACTGTGATTGTTCGCTGCGGCATTGTTGACCCTATCACTGGCGAAGGTTACAACCGTGACCCACGCTCTATCGGTGAGCGCGCAGTTGAATTCTTAAAATCTACCGGCATTGGCGATTCTGTATTATTCGGTCCTGAGCCTGAGTTTTTCGTATTTGACGACGTAAAATGGAAAGTTGAGATGTCTGGCGCTTCATATGAGATCAACTCTGAAGAAGCTGCTTGGGCTACAGACGCGTCATTCCCTGACGGCAATATGGGTCACCGCCCAGGCGTTAAAGGTGGTTACTTCCCTGTACCGCCAGTTGACTCTCTACACGATCTTCGTGGCGCTATGTGTAACGCCATGGAAGCAATGGGCTTAGTGATTGAAGTACATCACCATGAGGTAGGTACTGCAGGTCAGTGTGAGATCGGTGTTGGCGCTAACTCTTTAGTAGAAAAAGCTGATGAAGTTCAAATTCTTAAGTACTGTGTGCACAATGTTGCGCATGCTTATGGCAAAACAGCGACCTTCATGCCTAAGCCAATTGTTGGCGATAACGGTTCTGGTATGCACGTACACCAATCTATTTCTAAGGATGGCGTTAACCAGTTCGCTGGCGACGCTTACGCTGGCCTAAGTGAAACCGCGCTTTACTACATCGGCGGTATTATCAAGCACGCACGTGCAGTCAATGCCTTCGCTAACGCGTCAACCAACTCTTATAAGCGTTTGGTTCCAGGCTTTGAAGCACCGGTTATGCTAGCTTACTCTGCACGCAACCGTTCTGCTTCTATCCGTATTCCATTCGTTCCTAGCCCGAAAGCTAGCCGTATTGAAGTACGTTTTGGTGACCCAACAGCTAACCCATACCTTGCATTCACAGCGATGTTAATGGCAGGTATCGACGGCATCCAAAACAAAATTCACCCGGGCGAGGCAGCAGATAAAGATCTTTACGACCTACCAGCTGAAGAAGCGGCGCAGATCCCTACGGTTGCTTCAAGCCTTGAGCAAGCACTTCAAGCACTTGATGCAGACCGCGACTTCTTGAAAGCTGGCGGCGTAATGGATGATGACATGATTGATGGCTATATTGATCTTAAAATGGAAGAAGTTGAACGCCTTAACTCAACTACGCATCCTGTTGAATTTGATATGTACTACAGCTGCTAAACCTCAGCTACACATCACAAAATCAAAACCCGCTAGCAATAGCGGGTTTTTTTATGCCTGCTACTCCACTACACTCTAGCAATAGATTAAGGAGTGATTATGCGAAACCTATTAGCGATTGTCGTGATAGCCTTACCATTAACCATTGGCCAGTTGAGCCATGCAGAAATTTATAAAACCGTCGACAAAGATGGCAATATAAGCTTCAGCGATATGCCCAGCTCTAGCCAATCTGAAACCATTGAGCCGCCCAATACCAACACGATGCAAAGCATTGATGTAGAACAGTTACGGCAGATGCAGCCAGATGGCGAAGAGCTCAGACGAGGGCCTACTGAGAGCAATGAAGGCTTATCGAAATCCGAGGCAAAAAAGGCAATTAAGCAGGCTCAGCGCGAACTCGACAGCGCAAAAATATATCGCGAGGGCGACAAACTCTTTACCAAGACCAGCAACGGCGGTTTTACTCGCGACAGCCCACAATATAAGCAGCGTGTTGCTGACGCTGAAGCGCGACTTGATGCGGCAAAGCAGGCATTAAAAGCCCTATCGAAACAACAGTAGCAAAGCTATTGCACTGATATGAGGCATTTTTTGCCTCGCTATTCAAAACTGATCATCTATAATTTTATATCGCACCATAACAGCGCTGAAGATCTCCTATAGCGCAATAGCTTACTGAAGTGTTTAAATCTGGCTCATAATTTGCTTTTAATAGCACCAGAATAAACAAATTAGTAACGCTGTAAATTTCTAATGATCAGTAATAGCGCAAAATATCATCACATTTTAGACAATATGCACACTGCTGTGATGTTGTTTAATCGCAAACTGCATATCCAGTACATGAACACCTCAGCCGAAAATCTTATGCAGCTGAGCGCCAAACGATTAGAAGGGCTGCACGTTACTGAATTATTATCTGAAAATGGCATTGTGCCTGAGGGCTTAAGCAAGGCCTTTGCCGATAATGCCAGAATCACCAAACGACAAACGACATTACATTTATCCACCCCAACGGAAATCAATGTTGACTATACCGTGACGCCGCTTAGCGACGTTGACGACTTATGCTTAATGGAAATACAGCCGCTAGACCGCGCCATTCGGATTTCACAAGAAAAGATGCTGCTGTCTTCTGAAAAAGTTTCGCGCCAGCTGATTCGGGGCCTGGCACATGAGGTGAAAAACCCGCTTGGAGGCTTACGAGGCTCAGCGCAGTTACTGGAGCGCGAACTTAACGACCCTAGTCAGCGCGAATACACCACCATTATTATTCGAGAGGCAGACCGCCTGCGCAACTTAGTTGACCAAATGCTTGGGCCAAGAGAAGCATTAGATATCGAGCCGATCAACATCATTGAGATTATTGAACACGTGCGCAAGCTGCTGCTGGCGGAGACACAGAAAGAACTGAATATTCGTTTCGATTATGACGTTTCGATTCCTGAAATCGAAGCCGATCGTGAGCAATTAATCCAGGCTATTCTGAATATAGCCCGTAACGCTATGCAGGCTTTATTAGAGTCTGACACCTGCAACCCGAAGCTCACGTTCAGAACCCGTATTCAGCGCCAGTTTACGATAGATCAAACATTTCATCGCCTAGTGCTGAAGCTAGATATTGAAGACAACGGTCCTGGCATCCCGTATGAGCTTCAAGAGCGACTTTTCTTCCCTATGGTCACTGGCCGCAGCCAAGGCACTGGACTCGGGCTTTCTATATCACAAACCATTACCAGCCAGCATAATGGTTTAATCAAGTTTGAAAGTGAGGCCGGCAAGACCGTGTTTTCCATTTTCTTACCACTGACGATTCAATAAGAGGTACCTATGTCGAGCACACAAACTGTATGGATAGTTGATGACGACGAGTCAATTCGCTGGGTATTAGAAAAGGCTTTAGCGCAAGCTGGATTAAGCATCACCAGCTTTGACAATGCTGATAAGGCAAGCCTGCAATTAAATAACGTGAAACCCGATGTTATTATCAGCGATATTCGTATGCCCGGCATGGATGGCTTTGAGTTTCTCTCAACGATTAAGGAAATGCATCCAGACCTTCCGGTAATTATTACTACCGCCCATTCTGACCTTGATTCAGCGGTCACCTCGTATCAAGGTGGCGCATTTGAATATCTGCCGAAACCTTTTGATATTGATGAAGTGTTAGAGGTGACTAAACGCGCCCTCGAGCATGCGCAAGAAAGTCAGCTGAGCGAGGTCAATATTCAAGAAGAGCACACTGAGATTATTGGTGAAGCACCCGCCATGCAAGAGGTGTTTCGCGCCATAGGACGGCTCTCGCACTCCAATATAACGGTGTTAATTAATGGTGAATCGGGCACTGGTAAAGAGCTGGTTGCGCAAGCGCTGCATCGCCATAGCCCACGTGCCGAAAACCCCTTTATTGCGATCAATATGGCGGCCATCCCAAAAGACCTGATGGAGTCTGAACTGTTTGGTCACGAAAAAGGTGCCTTTACCGGTGCCAATACGCAGCGCAAAGGGCGTTTCGAACAAGCCAACGGCGGCACTTTATTTCTTGATGAAATTGGCGACATGCCAGCAGACACCCAAACACGTTTATTACGCGTATTGGCTGATGGCATGTTTTATCGGGTTGGCGGTCATACGCCTGTTAAGGTTGATGTGCGAATTATTGCCGCAACCCACCAAGATCTTGAAAAACTGGTCGAAGAGCGCAGCTTTCGTGAGGATTTATTCCACCGTTTAAACGTCATTCGCATTCACCTGCCGCGACTCTGTGATCGACGCGAAGACATACCTAAGCTGGCTCAGCACTTCTTAAACCAAGCCGCAAAAGAGCTAGAGGTTGAACCTAAGATTCTCGATAAAGCAGCAAATGAATTTATATGCACCTTACCCTGGCCCGGCAACGTGCGCCAGCTCGAAAACATCTGCCGCTGGATTACCGTCATGGCATCGGGTCGAGAGGTGCATTTAGGCGATTTACCACCAGAGTTAAGCCAGCTTGACGGCAAATCGAGTGACAGCAAGGCGGTAGAGGGCAACTGGTGTGAATTGCTAGCCAACTGGGCCGAAACCGAGCTAAAACTCGGGCATAGCGAGATATTGAATCAAGCAGTACCCATGTTTGAGCGAGTGATGATTGAAACCGCTCTCAAGCAAACGCTTGGTCGCAAACGCGATGCTGCCATCTTACTGGGCTGGGGACGCAATACCCTGACCCGCAAGATGAAAGAGTTGAACATGATCGATACTGAAGCCTAGGCACTATTGAATTGCACTAATCAATTACACTATCTAATTGCTTGATCAGTACGTATAGCTAAAAACCTTTTTGGACATGCTATGCAAACTATTTTAATCACAGGCGGTACTGGACTGATCGGTACAGCCCTCACGCAGTATCTGGCACAACACTACCCAGAGCTGCAGCTTCAGGTATTGACCCGTCAAACACAACTACCAGCGCTATCCAGCCAAAACTTACGCTATATTCTTAGTCTTGATGAGGCTAGCGCACCGGATGTGATTATCAATCTAGCAGGCGAACCGATTGCTAGTCGTCGCTGGACTGCTAAACAGCGCGATACCATCTGGCAAAGTCGAGTTGAGCAAACCCAAGTTTTGGTCGACTTTATTCAACAGTCTGCGCACAAACCTAAACTGCTCATCAGCGGCTCTGCAATAGGCTATTATGGCGTCGGTCGAGAAAAGGCGATCATTGACGAGAACGGCAGTAGCGATAACAGCTTTGCCAGTCGTTTATGTCAGGCTTGGGAACAACAAGCCTCAGCGGTTGAAGCCCTTGGAGTTCGCTGCTGCATATTACGCACCGGCATAGTTCTCAGCAATCAGGGCGGCGCACTAGCCAATATGCTGCCTGCGTTTAAACTGGGGCTTGGCGGCCCAATCGGCGACGGCAAGCAATGGATGCCGTGGATCCACATCAATGATATGGTGCGGATTATTGCTTTCTGTCTGGAAGATCAGCAGCTTGCAGGGCCTATTAATTGTGTCTCGCCAGGTATTGTGCAAAATCAGGAGTTTGCCAAGCAGCTAGCCAGCGCGCTTTCAAGGCCTGGCGTACTGCCGATGCCAGCGATAATGATTAAGCTCTTGTTTGGTCA
>JABSRR010000040.1 GCA_013215025.1 Pseudomonadales bacterium | reverse complement strand
CAGTCGTTTGCTAACATAGCGGTGTTTTTAGATCGTTCAGTCAACATGTCAATTAGCCTGCTTGCAGTCTTGCGTGCAGGTTTTGCGTATATGCCATGTTTAACCGAGACACCAATAGAGCGTCTGCGATATATGCTTGAGGATGCTAAGGTATCACTGTTTATTTGTGATGCTGCCAGTCAAGATAAGCTAACAGCAGCAGAGCTGCCGCCAATAGATATTCTATCGATTGAGCAAACCTTAGCCTTGCATGCTAAAGGATCTGAGACGGATGCTTCCGATAATGCAGAGCCAATCACTTCGGCAAGCGTTGCCAGTCATGCATTTAATTTAATATACACATCCGGTTCTACGGGTAAGCCAAAAGGCGTGATGGTCAATCAGGCGGGTATAATTAATCGCCTTCAATGGATGCAGCGTGCGTATCCACTAAGTTGTAATGATCGACTGATGCAAAAAACACCGTTTAATTTTGATGTCTCGGTTTGGGAGTTATTTTGGCCACTTACACAAGGGGCAGAGCTGTATTTTTTAGCGCCTGATAAGCATAAAGACGCCGAGCTGGTAAAACAGGCTCTAGTTGAGCGATCAGTGACGGTCTGTCATTTTGTGCCATCAATGTTAGAAGTGTATCTAAAGCAAGAAAATCTTGCTGAGCATTCAACTTTGCGTCAGGTGTTTACCTCTGGTGAGGCATTGCTCAAAAATCAGGCTCAAGCATTTTTTGCAGCATTGCCTGATTGCCGTTTAAGCAACTTATACGGCCCAACCGAAGCTGCCATAGATGTCAGCTGGTATGATTGTAATCCTGAAGATCTAATGAACCTTGTGACTGTGCCGATTGGTGTGCCAATAGATAATGTGCAGCTGTTAGTGCTAGATAATTATCAACAGTTATGCCCGCAGGGCTGTGCTGGAGAACTTTACATCGCTGGTGTGGCATTGGCAGACGGCTATTTGAATATGCCAGAAAAGACGCAGCAAAGTTTTATTGAGCATTCTCAGTTCGGCAGAATCTATCGCACCGGTGACTTGGCGCGTATTAATCAGGATCAACAACTAGAGTATCTTGGCCGCACTGATCAGCAAATTAAACTGCGCGGGCAGCGTATTGAGTTGGGTGAGATTGAACAAAACTTATTACAGCATCACGCGGTACAGGCAGTTGCCTGCGCGCTGCAGCCGGTAGCTGGGCATGCTCAGCTGATTGCCTATGTGCAGTTGAAAGCTGGCATGGATATGCCACAGAGCGGCGAGTTTCAAGCTGTAATGACATCTATGCCTGAATATATGTGGCCGTTAGATTTTGTGGCTATTGAAGCATTACCNTTATCTGCCAATGGCAAGTTAAATCGAAGTGCGCTGCCTGAATACAGTCGTCAACAACAGAGCTATCGTGCAGCCGAGACTGAGCTTGAAAAAGTGATCTGCGCTATTATGGCTGATTTGCTGCAACTAGATGCAATTGGTTTAGATGATAACTTTTTTGCTTTAGGTGGCCACTCTTTAATGGCTACTCAGTTAATATTACAAATTAAGCAGCAGCTAAATATTGATTTGCCCTTGAAAAGCGTGTTTGAGTTGCCAAACGTTGCCGCTCTTTGTCAGCTGCTTGAAGTGCTGAGTCAAGCGCATAGCGCGACCGACGGAGGTCATGCTCATATTGATGGTTTTCTAGATGACGATGAAGAGGACGATGACTTTGAGGAAGGTGTGCTATGAGCCCAGAGCAGCTGATTGTTAAGCTCGCCTCGGTCGGCATCAAACTCTGGTTAGATGATCAGCAGCAGCTGCGCTTCAAGGCACCAAAGGGTGCGCTCACCGCTGAACTTAAGCAAATACTTATTAGTCAAAAAGCAGATGTTATCAGTTTATTATCTGCTGGCAGCTCGGATCAGTCGATACAGCTGAGAAAGCACAGTCGCGATCAGCTCAGTTACGATGTGTCATTTTCGCAGCAGCGATTCTGGTTTTTGGATCGCTTGTACAATGGTGATCCATCCTTACATATTCCGATCGTGTTGCAAGTAGATGGCAGTATTAATATTACTGCGTTTAGCCAAGCTTTTGATGCAGTGATTGCGCAACAAGAGGTATTACGAAGTCAGTTTTTTTTATCTGACGAGCAACGCTTACAGCAGCGCGTGCTGCCCCAAGCAAGTATGCCTGTGCAAATTGACTATGATCTTAGTCATTTATCAGAGTCACAGGCACTAGAGTCGGTTGATCAATTGGCAGCAGAGCAAGCTTTACTACCCTTTGATTTAGGTAGTTCGGCCGATAAAGCCGTTGCATTAATTCGTTGCAAAATCGCTAAGCTAAGTGATGTGCGGCATATTTTATTTGTTACGCTGCATCACATTGTAGCTGATGGCTTATCTTTACCGATTTTGTTAAAGCAGTTAAGCGAGGCTTATCAACAATATTTGCGCGATGAACAGGCTTCGCTGCCAAGTCCTGCATTTCAGTATATTGATTACGTTTATTTTCAACAGCAATATGTAGCAAGCGAAAAAGCACGTCAGTCTATGACGTGGTGGCAGCAGCAGCTCGCAGATAATGAAATATTAGACTTGCCATATGATTACCCGCGTGCGCAACAGTTGTCGCATCGCGGTGCTAGTGTTAGCTATCAATTGCCAGCAGCACTATCTGAGCAATTACAAGCACTGCCCAGTGTCAGTTCGATTAATCTCTTTCATGTGGCTTTGGCTGCATTGCAATTGCTGTTGCATCGCTATAGTGGACAGTATAATTTTGCAATTGGCACGCCAGTTCATGGCCGTGATGATGCAGCCTTGTTTGACAATATTGGCTGTTTTATCAATCTGCTAGCGGTACCGACGCAAATAAGGGATGCTGTAGATCAAACCATACAGGGCCTATTGGCAGATACGCAGTCATTTATGCTTTCTGCGCAAGCGCATCAGCAGCTGCCATTTGATCACTTGTTGGAGCAGCTAGAATATACGCGCAGTTCAGCCTATAGCCCGTTATTTCAAGTCTTGTTTACATTGCAACAAGACGATTGGCTTTCGCATATCGAGTTTCCAGATTTCCAGCTGTCAGCGATTGAGCAGTCTTCACAAACCGCGAAGTATGACCTGCAGTTTCATCTCGATGTTAGTCAAAAGCCTTACCAGCTAAAGATAGAATATAACTGCGATATATATGCCGAGCAGACCGCGCAACAATTAGCGCGACATTATCAGTTGATTTTGTCGGCATTTATCGCATCGCTAGCATCAAATGAGGACAGCTTCCTGCATGCTATCCAACTCGTCGACGCAGTGGATGAACAGCAGCTGGCTATGGTGCAGTCAGTAGCAAATGAGCCGACCACATATGCGCCGCTGCATCAGCAATTTTTGCAGCAGCTGCAGCATCAGCCTGAGCGAATTGCGGTTGTCGATGCATACGGTGAACTTAGCTATGCAGAGCTTGAATGTGCGGCTAATCGTGTGGTTAATTATTTGCGCGCCCAAGGTGCGCTGCCTGGTCAGACTATTGCTATACATTGCCAGCCTAGTCGATATTTCACCATCGCGATGTTGGCCAGTATTAAGTTGGCGGGCTGTTATATTCCAATTGATGCCAATTATCCTGCAGATCGTTTAAAGCATATATTCGATGAGGCTGCTATCGATATCTATCTTGGCGATCAGTTCACGGCTGTGCAGAACAGCACACATAATATCCAACCTATTCAGCTTGAGGCTATCGTTAGTGACGAAAGCTTGTCAAGTTCGGCACCTATATTTCAAGCTGATCCGGATCAGGCTTATTATATTATTTACACCTCTGGTTCGACTGGCCGACCAAAAGGTGCGGCAGTGAGTTACCGCAATGAAGCGAATTTGTTGTCATGGTATTGTGAGTATTGCGCACTGCAGCCCTCAAGTAAGTTTTTAATTATTTCCTCGCTAGGTTTTGATCTCACGCAAAAAAACTTATTGGCGCCCCTATTAGTAGGCGCTCAGCTACATTTTTCTGAACAGCCGGTGTACGACCCTGCTGATATTTTAGCGAGTATAGCTACGCGAAAAATAAGTCATATCAATTGCGCGCCGAGTGCGTTTTACCCCTTAGTGCATTTGGCAGAAAAAACTCAGCAATTGCATAGTTTATTAGGTCTAGATTATGTTTTATTCGGCGGAGAGAATATAAATCCAAGTGCGCTGCAGCCTTGGTTGCAAAGCCCTGATTTTTCAACCGTGCTGGTAAATATGTATGGCCCTACAGAGTGTACAGATATTACATGCAGCGAAATCTTTTATCCTGATACGGGGCTATTATTGATCGGCAGTCCGATACCTGGGGTTAAATGTCTCGTATTAGATGAGCAACAGCGATTATTGCCTATTGGTGCCAGCGGTGAGTTATATATTGGTGGCGCATCTCTAGGCTTGGGCTATGTGTTTCAGCCTGATCTTAATGAGGACGCGTTTGTTGAAATTGCTGGCTTAACTGGAAAGTACTACCGCACGCGAGATATTGTGCGATACCGACGAACAGATGATGGCTTGAAGCTACAGTTCATTGCACGCTCAGATGATCAGGTGAAATTACGTGGTTACCGTATCGAATTAGGCGAGATTAATCGCACCTTGTTGCAACAAGAGAATATTTCGCAGGCTTTCACAGCGTTACAAACGATTGATCAACAAGAAAGATTGATTGCATATATTGTTTCCGATCAAGACCTTGATAAGCGAAAGCTGAGATTAGCTTTAAAGCGACAGTTGCCGGATTATATGTTGCCAAGTGCTTACGTGCAGATGTCGGCTTTGCCTTTATCAGCTAACGGTAAAGTTGATAGGCGAAATTTGCCGTTGCCCTCAGCAGATGACTTTTTGCGTAATCAGTTTATTGCACCGCGAAACCTTGTAGAAACTAAGTTACAAGAGATCTGGCAGGATTTATTGCCGATTGAGACAATTTCTGTAGCAGATAATTTTTTTGAGCTGGGCGGTCATTCGCTGCTTGCAACACAGTTATTGGCAACGGTTGAAGAAGAATTTAGTCAGCGTATCAGTTTGATTGATTTTTTTCAGTCACCCAGTATTGCCGAGATGGTAATGTTGTTGGATGCTGGTCAAACCATTGAGCAAGATAGCGGCATAGCGCCAATTTTGCCAAGGGATGCATCGATTGAAAGCTTGCCATTATCCTATGCGCAACAGCGCTTATGGATTATTGAGCAAATGCAGCCGCAAAACAGCGCCTATAATATACCGGCAGCGATGCGTTTACGCGGTCGGCTTAATCTACATGCGCTGAGAAAAAGTCTGGCAACCATTGTGCAACGTCATGAAGCCTTGCGGACTCAGTTTGCGCTGAATGACTCAGGGGAAGCCGAGCAAAGGGTTATAACAGACTGCCCATTTCAAGTGGAACAGGTCGATTTAAGTCAGGCAGCAGATCCATTACAGGCGGCACAACAGTTTTTTGATGACGCGGCAGCGCATGGCTTTGATATCAGCAATGACTTACTGATTCGCGCCAGTTTATTGTGTCTTGCGCCAGAGCAAGATTACGTTTTAGTCGTAGTCCTACACCATATAGTTGCCGATGGCTGGTCCATGACGATTTTACAGCGCGAATTGGTGACTTTGTATGCTGCCTATGCTGAGTCAGCCGAGTCGCCGCTAGCAGATTTGCCGCTGCAATATGCAGACTTTAGTGTCTGGCAGCGTGAGCACGTGAACGATGCACATTTGCAGCATCATCTTGAGTTCTGGCAAGAGAATTTACGTGGCATACCTAGCCATATAAGTTTGCCACTTGATAAACAACGCCCTGAGCAACAAAGCTTTAATGGTGCAGCGGTTACNNGCGTGCTAAGTAGTAGTTTGAGTTCGCAGCTGCATAGCTTTGCCAAGCAGCAGTCGAATACGTCATTTAACGTGCTGCTGTCGGTTTATGCCTTAATTTTGCAGCGTCTTGCTAAACAAGACGATATTTGTATAGGTACGCCGGTTGCAGGTCGTGAACAGCCAGCGCTATACGATTTGATCGGGTTTTTTGTTAATGCCGTGGTGATTCGCTGCCAGCTTGACCGCACCTTAAGCTTTAAGCAATTGGCTGAGCATCTTCAGCAGGCCAGTATGTCAGCTTTCTCGAATCAATCAGTTCCAATAGAGAAAGTGTTAGATTTATTAGAGCTTGAGCGAAATCCTGCATATCCACCGGTGACTCAAGTTGGCTTTAGCTATATTGGTGAAGACTTTACCGTGACGGCTGATCTGCCGAATCTAAAAGTTGAATATCTCGATTTTAATTTATTGGTAGCTAAATATGATCTCACTCTAGTGGTATTAGATTTGGGTGACCAGTTGAAGCTGCAGCTAGAATATAATACCGATCTATTTCATGCTGCATCGATGGAGAAATTTCTTCAGCAATTTGAAAATCTATTGCATAACTGTCTTTTGCAATCGGACCAGTCACTGGCACAAATAGTTCAGCCATCAAGCGACGAGATATTGTCAGCAATTGATTATAAAGCTGACAATATTGAGAAAGTTATACCGCTTAGCAGTATGCAGCGAGATTTGCACGTAGCGCAGCAGCTACAGCCGAAAAGTTTAGCAAATACTATTGGTTATCGCTTAGAGGTGCCGCTTAAAGTATCTGCAGAATATTGGCGGCAAGCCTTGCAGTGCGTAGCTGATCAGCAAAGCATCTGTCGCAGCGTTTTTGTCAACGTTGCGGACAGTTGGCTAGATGAGCATTATCAACTGGTGTTGCGCGAGCAGGCGGTTGATTTCGTCGTTATCGATGCAAGCGCTGACACTGCACTCGAGCTTGAGGCCAGAATTGATGCCTTTATTTATCAGCCACAGGCACTAGCTGAGCAGCGATTGATGCGTGCTGCACTGCTGCATACTGCAGAAAAAAGTATTTTACTGCTGTCAGCACATCATGCGCTTGTAGATGGAGTAAGCGGCTTTAATATGGCCAATGCTAGTTTGGCATATTATAGTGCCTTAGCCGATCAGGATGCGTCTGGCGCAGAGCACAAACTGACTTCAGATGTGGCGTTTGAACACTGGATTTATCAAGACCTTAGCAGTACTGATAGTTTAGCCATTCGATCATTTTGGCAACAACAGCTCTGCGCATGTGAACCTCTACAGTATCGGCCTAGATTTAGTCAGCAGCCCGATTTATTTACCCAGTCTGCAAGGCTGAAGCAAAAATATTTACCTACTCAGCGTCAGCAAATCAATAGCTATCGGCTTGAATCTGAGCATTGGCAGGCGATTAAGCGTTATTGCCGAGCCATGCGCATCACGCCGCCAGATTACTTTAAGTTGCTCTATTGTGTGCTTATCCAGCACTATACTCAGGCTGTCTCTCCGTTTGTAATAACCGAGTTTAAAGCCAATCGTCAGCGTCATAATCAGCAAAGCCTAGGCTGTTTTTTCACGCAAAACCCTTACTGTTTTGACCCACTCTCGCTTGACCAGTCGTTTACCCAGTTATTTGCGCAACAACGCGAATTTCGTCGCGCTATTAAGACTTTTCTGCCGATATCTACTCGCCTATCACGCGCCTTACAGCCTGAGCAGCCGCTGCAGTTTATGTATAACTACTATCATTTTTTTGATATGGATATGCAGCTCTCAGGGCATACTGTTACCCCAATAGAAATGCCGCCATTGGTTGAGAACGCGGTGCAGTTTATTGCCAAAGAGCAAGATGACGACATGGTGTTAGATTTATATTACCAAACACCTCTGTTCGACGATCTAGGCTTTTTGCAGCGCATAGAATTAATAAGTCAGCAATTAGTGGCTGAGTATCTGCCTCAGCAAGCAACTGCCTTAGCTGAGTTGGCTAGCGTGCAAAGTCCCAGCCAATTACAGCTATTGCTGCCGCAAGAGACTCAACATATGCAGGCATGGCATGACTTGCAGCAGCCTGCCCAGCCAGAATTTTCGCTACTTGAAAAACTTGCCATGCTGGCACAGCAGTGCGAAGAAAAAGTTGCGCTTATCGACGATCAAACAAGCCTGAGCTATGGCGAGCTAGAGCGAATCACTAATCAAATGGCGCGCTATTTTGTTGCTCAAGGCGTGGGTGCAAATACCCGCATCGCGATTGCGCTGCCTCGCTCTGTTGATGCAGTCGTGGCGATGATTGCCTGTATCAAAGCCGGTGCTTGTTATGTGCCTATTGATGTCTCGCTGCCGCCAAAGCGTGTCGAATATATGTTGCAGCATGCGCAGATTCATTTGCTTGTTAGCTACCAAACGCTTGCTTCATCATTTGATTGGCATGATGGCAGCTATGCCCTGTGTTGTGTAGATAGCGACACAGCTGCAGCGCAGTTTCAGCAATATTCAGATCAACCTTGCGATCGACATATTGCTGCCGATGACATGCTGTACTTAATATTTACCTCGGGTTCAACCGGTGAGCCGAAAGCGGCGGCGGTAAGTTATGCCAATGCAGCTAATTTGTATCAGTGGTACTGCCAGTACTTCACTGATCAATCAAAAGTGTTAGTATTTACTGCGCTTGGCTTCGATCTCACACAGAAGAATTTATGGGCACCACTGATGGCAGGTGCTAGCATCATTTTGACGCGGAAAACTGACTATGATTCAGAGTATTTATATCAGCAAATTGATGCGCATCAGATCAGCCATATTAACTGTGCGCCTAGCATGTTCTATCCGCTTATTGAGGATAGTCCGAGTCTGACCTGCTTGCGCAGCCTGCGACAAATTTGTCTTGGCGGTGAGTCGATAGAAGTTGCCAGATTAGCGCCGTTACAGCAGCTGCAGAACTCGCAGCTAGCCATTTATAATCATTATGGTCCAACAGAGTGTACTGACATTGCGCTGTATCACCCTATTGTGCTGGATCAGCCAAGGCAGTTGTTAGGTCATCCTAATCCAGGTGTGAATGTGTATATTGTTGATCAACATTTACGTCAGCAAGGTATTGGTGTCGTTGGCGAAATTGCGATTACTGGCGCCAGTGTTGGATTAGGGTATATGCATAATGATGCCGCTAACCAGCAGTTTGTCGCTAATCCATTCGGCGCAGGCTTGTTATATAAAACAGGCGATTTAGGCTTTTATCACCCTGACGGCAATATTGAATTTGTCGCACGTATCGATCATCAAGTGAAGTTGAATGGGCTGCGAATTGAGCTTGCTGAAATTGAGGCGGCGCTGCAGCAACAGCCAGATATTGATTCTGCTCTGGTGTTAGTGATTGAGCAGCAGTTAGTGGGTTATGTATTATCTGAGCAAAACCCTGAGCTTACAGAGATCAATAGTCGACTCGCTGAGATATTACCGCAATATATGCTGCCAACACGATATATAGTTATGCAGCAGTGGCCATTGAGTGCCAACGGTAAAATTGATCGCAAGCAATTACCAAAGCCTGACCGAGAGTTATCTGCTTATGTGGCACCCAGTAACGATATTGAAGCAGCGCTGTGCGATATATTGCAGCAAGTATTGGCAGTGCCAAGAGTGGGCGTAAATGATGACTTTTTTGCCTTAGGCGGGCATTCACTAGCAGCGTCAAGAGCGATGGTGCAGATTAGACAGCGCTATCAGGTTGATATTCCGATTAATACCGTATTTGCTAACCCGTCGGTGAAAGCTTTAGCGGCATGGATAAGCGCGCACCAATGGGCGCAGCAATCTGCACGCCGCGCGGCAGAAGTTGCTGTTGCCGATGCTTCAGATGGCTCAAATGCCAAAGCCAGCTCAACGAATAGTGAAGAGGGTGCTTCAGAAGACGGTTCAAAAGATAGTGCAAAAGACAGTGCACAAGACAGTGCAAGCAATCGCGATACCGGCTTTATTTGATTGCGCCATCCATGTTCTAACACCATAGCTGAAGTGGCTGTGCCTGCTATGATTTTAACTCATGAATAATCGATTGCCACATGGCGTCAGGTGCTGCATAAGGTGCATAAATCGCTAAACGATCGGCATATTGTCCATATTTTGCTTTTAGCTTTGCGGCAATTTCATGCGGTTCGCCGCGTGTGCAAAATGCTTCAAGAAAATTCTCGTCAATATGGTCAGCAAGCTGATCCCATTTACCCGCTTTAGAGAGCGCGTTTAAGCTTGGCTGAAGATCAGCAAGACCCACTGCTTCCATCGGTGGAATATAGGCTGGGGTAGAAGCATAAAAGCCTAAAAGTCCTTTCACACTTTGTTCTGCGGCCTGATAGGCTGCTTCGGTTTCGCCGGTAATAACAATGGCATTAATTTGCATAATAAAATTGTCGCGCTGGCGAGAAGCCTTGTCTAAACCGCGCTGTACAGCGGGTAAGGCCCGCTCTTCTAAAAATGGCATGCTATTGAAGGGGTGAACGATTAAGCCGTCGGCAACTTCACCGGCAACTTCGGTCATACGTGGACCTAAGGCACCCAGTAATATGGGTGGAACGCCATAGGGGTTGGGGCCAGGGTTGAACATGGGTGTCATTAAGGTATGGCGATAATACTGGCCTTCAAAGTTTAATGGCCCGCCATGTTGCCAGCATTCAAAAAAAGCTTTAACGGCTAAAATATACTCGCGCATGCGCGTAGCTGGTGGGTTAAAGTCGATACCAAAGCGCTTCTCTATATGCGTTTTAATTTGTGAGCCGATCCCGAGCATAAACTTTCCCTTTGAGAATTTTTGTAAATCCCAAGCTTGGTAGGCAATATGCGATGGATTGCGCGGAAAGGCGACTGCGATACCGGTGGCGATAGACAAATCAGGCGCGTGTTCTGAGGCTAAGGTAAGCGGTAAAAAAGGATCCCAGCTGCCCTCTAGGGTGTAAACGCCATCATAGCCAATGGCAGCTAGCCGTTTTGCTTCATCGGCGGCGTTATCAAGTTGTGCATAAAAAGGACCGTCTATTTTCATAGTTCTCTCAATTAAAATCGTGTTGGCTAAAGCGGGTGCTTATAGCGATGATGGGCTAGGGCGGTTACATTCTAACCAGCCAATACTGCTTGTGCCATCATCAAAATCGCAGCGCACTAAAGAGCGGCGATATTCAGTGCGTTTAGGCGGCATAAAAGTATGGGTGATATCAATTTCACTGCCGGCAATAGTTGCAATCGTGCCGTTCAGTGCGCGCGTAGCAGAGCTGAGATGAAACCGGCCAGTGACCGCTTGGCTGGGCTGCATGGGGTCGAAATCGAGCTCGAATTGAATCTGCTCAAGATGCTGCATGGTACCCCCATGAGGATATAAATAGCCGATTTGAATCAAAGGAAAGTCGGGTAGCACGACTTCTGTCGCTTGCAGACTAAACTCGTGATTATTGACCACAAAAAACTGCCACTGCATATCCCAGGGCCTAGGCCCCCAAGAGTGATCGCGTTCGCCGCGTGCTTGATACTGATCGTGTTGCTGGTCAATCTTAAGATCAACCGCTAAGTTAATCGGTTGTTCGTAACGGTCAGTTGCAAAACCTTCAGCGCTATGACTCTCAACACTGCCGCCACCGCGTGTGTAAGCCGGTCCAATCGCCTGCAACTTGACGTTAAGGTCAATAGCGACTATTTGACCCTGCCGTTTGCCTTGAGTAACGCGTGCAAAACCGTTCACGTTAAGTTCGCCCTGTTGTAGCGGCGTTATCGGCCGATAGCCAAACGATAAGCCAAATTGTTGGTATGCCATGGCAAACTCGTTATCGCGGATCAGCGCGCTGTCGGGTAGCCGCGCTTCTTCAATGATTAACCATTCTTGCTGATGCCAAATATGCAGCCAAAAGAATACGCGCTGCTGAACTGGGTGCCAGCCAATTCGGCAGTGGCCAGCCATACTGCCGTCATGGTTGTACCAGTCAAAAAAATACGACTCATTCCAGTCAGGGTGATCTTGGCTGAAGCGATGCGTCCATTCGTCGTCGGCTTGAATGCCAAATTGGCTCATATCTTGTTGCATAGTAAAAGCTCTTTTATTATCAGTCGTGAAACACTTTATAGCCCAATCTAGTGCTCTCGCGGGTTTAAGATGCGCACTTCACCGCTGTTCGCGTCTAATCGAATAAGGTCGCCGGTTTGAATGTGTTGCGTCGCGATGCGCGTATTGACTATGGCTGGCAGTCCATACTCGCGAGCAATAACTGCGCCATGAGATACGGCGCTGCCGACATCGGTAATCAGCCCTGCAATCATATTAAAATAAGGTGTCCAGCCGACATCGGTGATCGGCGCGACTAAAATCTCACCCGCTTGCAGCGCGGCGGCTTCAGCGAGATTTAACGCAACGCGAGCTTTCGCTTCGATCACGCCGCGTGAAACCGGCCGGCCAATAATGCTGTCGCTTGAATGTGCTGTTAAACCTGCCGCGGACAAAGGTTCCGGTTTGCCGACATTGATTTCATCAAAGATGAATTGATTTTGAAAATTAAGCGCAATGCGCCTTTGATTGCATCGATGCTGCCAGTGCTCGCAGACTGTTGACTGCTCAGCAAATTGCACGAATTCCATCAGTTCGCTATGCGTAAAGAAAAACACTTGGTCACTGTCGCTAAGCTTGTTGTCGATTACGAGTTGTTCGCCTAATCTTCGATAAGCGCGTTTCAGGCGATTAGTTACATCAACTAACATAGACTTCGTGGCTTCTCGTCGACGCACAGCGTTATGAGCTTTAGGTAAAATCCAACGCAGTGCAGGTTTAAGCTGATCAAGTTCTACTGTTTTTGGTTTTACACTGGCATTTATGCCTTGCAGTTTGGCATTCACCGATGCCTGCATTGACGCCACTAATGTCTCTGGTGCGTCAGCCCAACAAGGCTCTCGCATGCAAAGTTCTCGATAAGCACGATGTCCATGGCGCGATAAAAACTGTGCAAAGGCGTCACGAATATCAGGCGCGCTGTGATTTTGCAACCAAGCTAAAGCCTGCTCTGAAGTCTGCTCAACAAACTGTCTGGCCTGAGTTTGCTGATCCGCTATCTGCTCGACAATATGATCAAGTTGTTCTACCAACACCGCAGATTCTACATCTTTGGCGCCCGCCATCAGGGCAGCGGCTTCAGCTTCTTCTTCAGGGCTGCTTTGTTGGCCGCCAGAAATAATGGCTTGCAGGATATTACTGGCAAACCCGGAGGTGGTCGATGATTGCAGGTGCACGCAAAACGCTTGATAGAATAGTGCTTGCGCTTGATCCAGTTGCCGAGCCAGCTCTTCGCCGTTTGCCTCAAGGTCAAAGGCAAATGTGTTAAGGCGTTGCTGAAAATCAGCAATTACCGAGTCTGCCTGTTGCAGATAGCGTAGTAACTTCCACATGCCATGCAGGCGGATCCAAATCGGCTTTTTCCCCTGAGGTTCTTCCAGCTCGTCAATAATGCGACCGCAAACGCTGAGACCCAAGGATTTAACATCCACACCTAATACGGTTTTTGCCGCTGCTGCAGCCCCGGTAAGGTTTAAGAACAGGCTGCCCTGCGACATCGCAACTTGCGTCCATTCTTCGGTAATTGCAGCGCGGCCGGCATAACAGCTATGCATATGCTGCATGCCATATTCGATGGCTCGGCCAGTCGTTGCAAACGTCAGCGGGCAGCTAGCGCCGGGCATCATCTCGCCAATATTGCAGCGGGTAAGCACATCGCCGGGCTTGATCGGCGTGTCTAGCTCGTGCAAATCACTACCCAGCGTGGTAATTGGGCGCGCCTGCAGCCAATATAGCTGGCCTTGCTGATCAATGGCCCACTCCATATCAAGCGGGGCGCCAGCTTTAGCGCAAGCAAGCTTTGCGTCTGTTAATAACTGTTGCTGCTGCGTATCACTAAGAATCGGCCGTTCACCAATCAAGGACTGTTCCACTAGCTGTTGTTCGTCATTAAACAAATAGTGGTCCGGTGTGGCTGTGCCGCTTACTAGGGCTTCGCCAAGCCCATCGATAGCATCAATCACAAGTCGGTCATGTCGGCCAGAAACCGGGTCGGCGCTGAATAAGACACCAGCAGCTTTGGCATCAACCATCTGTTGAACCACCACGCACATTTGAGTTTCATCAACCGCCTGTTGAGCTTGATAGGCGGCGGCTTGCTCGCTGGCTAAAGAGGCGACGCAGCGATCTATCGCCTGCTGCAATTGCTCGATGCCGGTGACATTTAATACTGTTTCATATTGGCCAGCAAAAGAGCTTTGCTCGCCATCTTCACTGAGCGCTGACGAGCGAACGGCAACTTTTCCAGCGCCGATAGCCTGATAATATTCAGCTAACTGTTCTGGGTATCTGCCGACTGCTGCATCGACAATGACAAAGCCATCAGGGACTTTCAGTCCCCACTCGATTAAGCGTTTTAAACCTTTAGCTTTTCCGCCTACTGCTTGATCTTGAATAGCATCCAAGCGCAGTAGCTGTTCAGTTGTTATTATCATTCAGCTAGTCCTTTGCTTTAAGCCTTACAATCTTATAGCAGGGCAGAATAGTCAAGGCTTTTGCTCAAATGCATTTTTCCTTGCTGTCTTGATTGGGATAAGCGTCACGCTGGCATGCGATTGTTGCGAAGATTTGAGCTTTAATCGGATAAAAAATTGACTGGCGTAGTTGGCAGGTTATGATGCGTAAAACAATAATAATAAGACCTATAATATGTGCTTTTCGGCTACCGCTAGTTTCGCCGGTGCAGCAGTGATTGCGAGCATTGGTGCCATCAGTTACCGCAACAACCGCCTGCAGAAACATCAATACCCTTTTGCAGCTATACCTTTTGTATTTGCATTTCATCAGTTTTCGGAGGGTATGGTATGGCTGTCGGTACAAGGCGATATCAGTGATGCTATAGGAAATATCTTCATCTACTTATTCGCATTTATCGCCTTTAGTTTTTGGCCTATCTATGTGCCCTATGCAATGTGGCGATATGAAAACAAACGCAATAATGTAGCCATGTTTGTATGTTTGCTGCTTGGTACGGCTGCGGGTTTATATCTGCTATGGGGTTTTACGGCGTACTCTGATTTGCAGGTAAAAGCGCAATGCGACTTCCAAGGCTGCCATTCATTGGCCTACCTTTTCGCTATACCTGCATATAATCTATTGGTTGAGATTGCTTATTTATGTGCCGCTACCTTGCCCTTTGTTTTCTCAGCGCATGCAAAAATACGTTGGATTATTTTCCCATTATTTTTGGCGTCTTATGTGGTCGGCATTGTGGTCTCAACAAATGCGACATTTGCATCAGTATGGTGCTTCATCGCTGCAATGCTGAGTATATCGATATATTTTGTGCTGCCAAAAAAAATCAGTCGTAATAAGAAACTTGTTAGCGAGCATTAATGGTCTAGCAATCCTAAGCCTAAGCACTTGAATAAGCCTGACCTGTTAAGCCATTATTTTTTTATCACAATCGAGCCCGACAGCTTGTCATGCCAAGCTTGCTTGCGGGCATCAAAAGCGACCCAAATAAAACCTAAGAAGAGAGGAATCATAGAGAGAATATAGGCAAAATACCTGCCCACAGCTTGACCGGTAGACAGTGCTTGGCCAGTGTTGGCATCAACCACTGCCAGTTTTAATAATAGCTTGCCAGGCGTGCCTTGATATTTCAGCCAAAACCAGACGGTGGCAACAAACGGAAAAATATAATTCAGCAGTAGGTCCCAGCCGCCCGCAATAACGCTTTCAGTAGTCCAGTACTCGCTACCATAGATGAAAGATAGTGGAATATAGATGATGATCATCATGATCACACTATCAATTAACATAGCTGCGAAGCGCAGCCAAAATCCAGCATAGTGAAATTCTTGATTGTCCAAGGTTTAATGCTCCTAAAAATAAAGTCTTGCCCAGTTAACGTAAACACGATAAATCTTTGCTGATACTAACAAATCTATAAAGTCTCTTAGCAAGCAGCACTGGCAAAAATTGGTCTAAACAACATAAAGCAAATTATGCTGCTGTAATAAATCAGCTTTCGAGATTAGGCGCTTCGCCATAGGCATTATCGGGATGGCTGCTTTGACACAAAAATACCAACAGCACGATTAAGCCAATCAGTGGTAAAAATAATATCAGTAGCCACCAGCCAGAACGGCTGGTGTCATGCAAGCGCCTGACCGCTACTGCCAGCGCTGGTATAAAAACCGCCAGCGCATATAAGCCGCTTANTAAGCCATAGCCTGTATCTGCGTTCATCGTGCCGATAAAGCTATCAATNATGCTAAGGCCTAGGCTTATCAGTAAGTTGATTAAGACAAAAAACCAATACTCCTTTCGCCGAGCACGGCCACTGAAATCAAAATATTGTTTTAATACCTTTATGTACCAATCCATCTATCGAGTCCTTTTGATATGAAGCGCCAAAATTTCAAGTATCGCGCTACGCTAAGTGAAGCTAAAATCAACTTTTATTGTGCGCGAAAATATATGCCCTTTGCAACAGTGCATGCAAAAATGCAGAAATAATGCAGGCCAATGTTATTGGCTAGCGCGGTGGTGAGAAAATCTAGGCTGATTGAGCTTAGCTTAATTTAACATGGCTAGGTCTTTGGCGGGTGATGTTGGTGCCAGTGCTTGGCGATATCGATGCGCCGGCTCACCCATACATCTTGATGCGCTTGCACATAGTCCAGAAAGCGCGCCAGCGCCGCGGCGCGACCCGGCCGGCCAACTAAGCGGCAGTGTAAACCAACGCTAAGCATTTTCGGCGCTGTTTCGCCCTCGGCATACAAAACATCAAAACTGTCTTTTAAATAGCTAAAAAACTGATCGCCAGAATTAAAACCTTGATTGGTGGCGAACCGCATATCGTTGCTATCGAGCGTGTACGGCACAATTAAATAGGGTTGCTCATAATCGTATACCCAATAAGGTAAGTCATCAGCATAAGAGTCGGCATCATACAAAAAACCGCCAGCCTCATAGACTAAGTCACGTGTATTCGGACTGGTCCTGCCGGTATACCAGCCCTGCGGTCTTTCACCGGTTATGGCTTGATGACGTGATATGGCTTCTTGAATATGCTGACGTTCTTGGGCTTTATCGACAAATTGATAGTTAATCCATTTAAAACCATGACAGGCGATCTCCCAGCCAGCAGCTTGCATGGCTTTAACAGCCTCGGGATGCTTTTCTAGTGCCGTGGTAACGCCATATACGGTGACAGGCATTTCGCGTTCGGTGAACATGCGGTGCAGACGCCAAAAGCCGGCACGACTGCCATATTCATAGATCGATTCCATGCTCATATGACGCACGCCATCCATCGCCGGTGCGCCAATGATTTCGGATAAAAACGCTTCTGAGGCCTGGTCGCCATGCAGAATGCAGTTTTCACCGCCTTCTTCATAGTTTATTACGAATTGCACAGCAATCCGTGCACCGTTCGGCCAAACGTCTTTCGGTGTATGTTGGCCATAGCCAACCAGGTCGCGGGGGTAGCTCATGATGACTCCGGGCGGTTAACGCAATATCGAAGCAGTGTACACTTTCCTGACCAAATGGTCAGTAAGTTTCTGCGCGACGCTCAGAGTCTGGAAGTAAAGCTAGCTATTTGTGCTGATGGCTATTTGTCGTGCAGGTGTTTTACGGTTAAATCAGCAACGGTCTCGGCAACATCCGACACAGAGCTGGGTTCAAACGATTCGATTTGCGCGGCCCACACCAGCTCTTTGCTGCTGCCGTCAAATATGGTGGTTTCCATGATCAAGGTCTCATAGGTATCCATATAACCTTCGGTGGTAATCAAGGTTGAATTGCCATTCCAAATCCCAGAGTGGCCATAGTAACCGGGATAATAATAGCCGCCGGTTGAATAGACGGTGGCCGTTGGTTGCACGTAATTATTGCTTTCTTTGATATCCTGCACCCGCGTCGACAGCACATATTTATAGGGGTTATCAGCGAGATAGGCGAGCACTTTTTCTTTACTCAGCTTACCGTTGCCCAGCACATGATTGCTTTGCGTGGCGTCAATACCTAGACGCTTAAGCTCGCGAGTAAATGCGGCCTCCCAGATTAATCGCGTGCTGGTATTGCTGGTATTGCCCACAACTAATACTTGATTAAAATCGTCCGCGTTAAAGCTTTCTGCTGACCAGCTATCGCGCAGCTTAGTTGAGGATGAACAGGCGCTGATGAGAATGCTTGAAAGCAGTATTGCTAGAATGCCAAAGTGTCGCATAAAAAATCCTTGTGTTGCTCGCATCTGGATAGCGAGCTATGGTTTTATTGTAACGCGATTGCTGTCATTTTTAAAACATAGCTATGCTGTACAAAGCTTAACTGGCGTCGGTCAAGCTGCGCGGCTGCATACACAGCCATAGCATTAGCGCCAGTGCCGAGCCACCAAAGATGACCAGCGCCATCGGCATTGGGCTGTCGTGCAGAAACCCCCCCACCAGACCTCCGGCAAGCGCGGCCAATGCCATTTGCATAAAACCCATCATGGCCGATGCGGTGGCCGCCATATGGGCAAACGGTTTCAGTGCTTCACCCATCGCGCGCGGCAACAGTAAACCAATCGCCATCGTATTAAACACCACCGGTAAGACAAATAGTAAGGGCCGATACCATTCGAGATAGCTAAACAGGATCATCGCGGCGGCCGGGATAATCGCGGTAGCAATGCTGATTGGGTAGAGTTTGGCAATTGGCCAGCTATGCGCGATTTTGGCGGTAAACAGGTTGCCGCATATATAGCCAATCACAATACAGAAAAAATACAGCCCAAATAGCTGTGTAGAGACGCCCATGAATTCAATTAAGATAAAGCTCACCCCAGATAAAAAAGCAAATGCGCCTGAATAAATACATGAGGCAATTAACACATGTGCCATATATTGCCGATGCAATAAAAGCGTTAGAAAGTTTGCGGCAATCGTGGTTGGCTTCAGTGCTTGTGCCATGGGCAGGCTTTCATCAATCGCAAAAATGGTCAGCAGTAGCGCAATCGTGCCAGCCAGTGCCAGTGCGTAAAACAACATTTGCCAATCAAAATAATTGAGTAAAAAACCGCCCAAGCTTGGCGCAAATACCGGCGCAATGGCCATTAAGCTTGATACATACGCCAAGGCCTTAACCGCTGCCGGGCCACTATAACAGTCACGTACAATGGCGCGTCCAAGAGTGGGCGCGCAACAGGCACCCATGGCTTGCAGAAAGCGATAGGCGATGAGGGCTTCAATGCTCTCGGCGTGCGCGCATAAAATGCTCATGACAATGTATACGCTCATGCCGGCGGCCAGTACCGGCCGTCTACCAAACCGATCAGAGAGCGGCCCACAGACTAAATGAAACAGTGAAAAGCCAAGCAAATAGCTAGACAGGGTAAGCTGCACCGCAGCAATGTCGACGCCAAAATGTTCGCGCATAGCGGGTAGCGCTGGCAAGTATAAGTCGATTGATAGTGGGCCTAATGCAACAACCGCGGCAACAATATAGATAAGCCGTGACGATGTTGAGGCTGAGGCCTTGCTGGATGCAGGTGAAGCAGTGGGCATGATGTGATCATCGATTAGCGGGCGGCAAGTATAACAGAGTCAGCAAAGCCTGCGAGCTGATCCTAAATAAATCTAATATATTGCAGGCTATAACGGTTTTTCTGACTGCTTTACCCTACAATAGGCAGCACATTCACAGTGAGTCCGCTATGAGCAATGCCAACGATTTAACCCAGGGTTCGATACCGCATCATTTATACCGCATGACCGTGCCAATGGTATGGGCGCTCTTGGCAAATTTTGCGGTACAAATGACCGATGTCTGGTTCATCTCAATGCTGGGTTTTGATCAACTTACCGCCATGGGGTTTGTCTTTCCGGTGATGATGGTGGTGTTTAGCATGTCTATCGGTCTGTCCGCAGGGGCTGCATCTGTGGTGGCGCGTTTTGCGCCGGTGAAGACCCACCGGCAAATGCAGTGTGTGGTGACCGATACCCTGATGCTGTGTTTTTTTCTTGGCCTGCTATTGGCCTTGATCGGCCTGAACTCTATCGATACGGTGTTTTTGGCGATTGGGGCAGACCCGCGATTATTGCCGCTGATTCACGACTATATGCAGATTTTTTACTGGAATAATATTCTTACCATGGTGGCCATGAATGGGCTTGCCTGCGTGCGGGCTCTGGGCGACTCGCGAGCACAAGCCAGTTCGATGATTCTCGCCTCGATCGTGAATTTAATCTTGGACCCGATATTTATTTTTGGTTGGGGGCCGATCCCGCGCATGGAGTTACAGGGTGCGGTGTTGGCAACGACGGTCGCGCGGTTGGTGACCTTTAGCATGGCCTTGCATATTATCACG
>JABSRR010000039.1 GCA_013215025.1 Pseudomonadales bacterium | reverse complement strand
GGAGACCAAGGCAATAATAAAGGCATCGGTTTTAGGAATTTTATTGAGAATTCGAAAGCTCGACCATTCAAAGGTGGCAATCACGACAATAAACATGACGCCAATTAGCGCAGCAACAGGAATTTGTTCAATTAAAGAGGAGGTAAATAAAATAAAAGCCAGCAAACACAGCGCAGCCGTGATACCCGATAAACGCCCGCGTCCGCCAGAGTTCACATTAATCATACTTTGACCAATCATCGCGCAGCCGCCCATGCCGCCAAAAAATCCGGTCACAACGTTCGCCAAACCCTGCCCCACGCACTCTTTATTGCCGCGCCCACGTGTTTCGGTAATCTCGTCAACCAAACGCAGGGTCAACAACGACTCAATAAGGCCAATCGCAGCCAGCACTAAGGCATAGGGAAAAATAATCTGCAGCGTTGCCAAGGTAAGCGGCACCTGGGGTATATGCAAACTGGGGAAACCACCTGCAATCGGCGCAACGTCACCAACCGTTTTGGTATCGATATCGGCAAAAATTACCAGCAGACTGACTACCACAATCGCAGCCAACGCCGATGGCACCGCCGTCGTAAGCTTGGGTAAAAAATGAATGATTGCCATCGTTAAGACGGTAAGGGCGAGCAACACATACAGCTCGCCACCCTGCAGCCACTGCATAACACCGGCACTGTCGGGGGCTTTAAACTGGGTCAGCTGGGCTAAAAAAATCACAATCGCTAGGCCATTAACAAAGCCCAGCATCACCGGATGTGGCACCATGCGAATAAACTTACCCAGGCGAAGCCAACCCGCAATCAGCTGTAAAATACCCATTAACACTACAGTGGCAAACAAATATTCAACGCCATGGTCAGCCACTAGCGCTACCATGACAACGGCCAAGGCACCGGTAGCACCGGAGATCATGCCGGGCCGACCACCGAATACTGAGGTGATCAGTCCGACCAAAAATGCAGCATACAGCCCCACTAATGGTTCAACACCGGCGACAAAGGCAAACGCAACAGCTTCTGGCACTAGGGCTAAAGCCACCGTTAATCCAGACAATAAATCGTTTTTTACATTGCCCGCAGGGCTTAATTCAAAATTCATAAAGGGTCTCGCTAAGCGCTTACTTGTGGCGCATCTGACAGCTGCGTGAAAAAGGGGCGTATTCTACGGACTATCGAGGCGTTGTTCAAATAGCGCTCAATTAAAATGTGCCTGACATGAATGCAGCTCTTGGCCTGAGTTCTGCATATTTTTTTGCGCTAAATTTTTTTCACCTCAGGAGTTTAAATGTTGCACTCACCTGAACAAACGCAAACCATGATCGAAAGTTTGCAAACTCGGCTGGCGGTAGAGGTTTGCAGCTTATACCTTGCTGAACCGGCCAAACAGCGACTGCAGCTGGCAGCCTCAGCGGGCCTTAACCGCAGTGCAATAGGTGCTTATTTATCCTATCAGCAAGGCTTAACTGGCCTGTGTGCGCGAGAGAAGAAACCGATTGCAGTCAAAATGCCGGCACAGCACCCCGATTATTTTCATATTGAGGGCTCGGGAGAGGAGCGTTTTCAGAGCTTTATCGGCATCCCATTGGTGCAAAACCAAGGCCTATTTGGCGTCTTAGTGGTGCAGACCGAACGCAAGAAGATGTTTTTTCACAGCGAAATCAAAACTCTATATCAGGCTGGCCGCGACGTTATGCAGGCCTTACAGCAGGCGCCCGGTGATCAAACCTTAGCAGCCTCATAATCTGCGCGACTGCGATGTGCAGATAATGAAATGACCGTTGCTGGCTCGGCCAGCTGCTGCCCCAACCGACGCTGAATGCTGGCACAGAAAAAAGCCGCTTGAGCTGCGCTAATCTGATCAGCCTCAATTAAATAGGCAATAACCAGCTGTGCAGGTATCGCATAGGCTTCAACTAAGGCCTTAAGCCCTAGACCTTGCCTAAAATCCACAATCAAATACTGCTGCTGCACAGGGCTAAGCAATGTTAAGGGTTGATCATCGGCAGCAACTTCCTGCATTAAATTCACCAGATTACCTTGAAAGCTATTGACCCTAAAACTGCGCATCACAGCCTTAAGCAGCGGCGTATTATCTTTGGCTTGCTCAAAATGCGGTTGCCCAGTAACCGGATTTAAACCGCGCACTAAGTCTTTAACCACTTTATCAGATACTTTGATGGAATCTTGAGGCATATTGCTAACCTTGCATAAACTGAATAATCACTCAATATGAGCGTCATTCAGTCAAAGAGTTCCGATCTTTTTTGATTGTTTCTCACGTACTGTTTCAATACTATGCCAGTCCAACGAATAGAAAGAGTATTGTATGGCCTCTACCGAAACAGTCAGCGTTGTGCTGCCGCAAGAAAAATTATCCTTTATCGAGTTCAGTCAAGATGACAAACCTGGCGTAATGATGGTTAACGCCGCAGTCAAAGATTTCGAGCATAAAACCCCCTTCGCCTGGCATCTATCAGTTTTAATTCTGTGCCAGCAGACTGTCAAAGATAATATGCCCTCACAGGCCGAGCAGCAGCTTTTGGTTGAGTTTGAAGAGCGCCTAGATAAACAGTTACGCGCAGAAGGTAATGCACTATATCTTGCCAGCATCACCCAAGATGGCCAACGCGAGGTGATCTGGCGAGTGTACAACCCTGAAAAGGCAAATGACTTCTTGCACCACATCATTGACAGCGAAGACCATCCAAGACCCTTTGAATTCACACTTGAACAAGATATCACTTGGGCAAAGGCTAAATTCCCATTGGACAGTTTAGACGGCGAGTTTAGCGAGAATAAAGAGTCGTAACGAGAAAATCATCGCTTAAAAAAGCGGCCTAGGCCGCTTTCTCAGTTTGTTAGCTTATCTAAAATGTTTATGCATCAGCTTTAATTAAATGCACATCGCGCTGAGGGAATGGAATTGATATTCCAGCTTCGTCCAGCGCCAACTTCATCTTTTCAGTGACATCGAAATATACATCCCAATAGTCATCTACCTTAACAAAGGGACGCACCACCAAATTCACTGAGCTATCGCCTAACTCAGATACTGCAACGGTAAATCCAGGGTCTTCCACCACGCGCTGATCACTCGCCAAAATCGCCTCTAACACTTGCTTAGTTTTTTGCAAATCAGCGTCATATGCTACGCCAACCGTTAGATCGACACGCAGCAAACCTTCTGAACTATAATTCTCGATCGAACCATTTGACATCGCGCCATTAGGAATCACAATGCGACGATTTTGTGGCGAGGTTAAGATAGTATTAAAAATCTGTATTTCTTTAACCACGCCGAGATGCCCTTGCGCTTCAATCAAGTCACCAACGCGGTAAGGTTTGAAAAATAAAATTAACACCCCGCCCGCAAAGTTCGCTAAACTGCCCTGCAAGGCTAAACCAATGGCTAAACCAGCTGCACCAAACGCGGCAATAAATGATGCGGTTTCAATACCAATCATCGACGCGACTGAAATTAATAATAAGGCCTTTAAGCCTGCCGACAGTAGCTTGCTCAGAAAATAAACCAGTGGCTCATCTACATTCTGCGCAAACAAAGCCTTTTGCATTAACATCACAACGCGATTAATAATCCAAAAGCCAATAAATAATGTGACAATAGCCATGATAAATTTAGGCGCATATTCAATACCTAAACCAATCGCCTGGTCGTAGTATTTATCAACATTGTCAGTGACTAGATGAATACCCTCACTTATGCTTTCAGTTGCTTCACTCATATTGCTCTCCTTGTTAATTTTCCCTTTATTCAATAATCAGTGTGCAGCCAATATATTGACTAAATTTTTCATCATTAGCAACAGCCTGCAGCTCAGCCGACGTATTCACCGCATTCACAAAAAGTCGCTCTGCGCTGATGCCGCCTTTAATCAATGCTTGATAAATCAGCTGCGCGCGCGCCTTGGCTAATTTGTGCAAACGATTGTCACCCCCATTGCTCATATACTTCGCATCTTCTGTGGCGTCATAACAGCCCTCGATATCGACAGTCAGAGCAGTTTGGTCTCGCATCAGCTGAGTTAACTGCTTGAGCTGTTCAGCACTTTTAGCGCTGAGCTTGGCTTGTCCTGGGTAGTAGCTAACAATGCTCAACTCATTGGGGTTTACAATGCCGGAGAGCAGCTTGAACGGTGAGGCTGCCGCTTTTAATACTAAGTTCAAGCTGGTTTTCCAGAGCGTACCAAAATAATTAAAGTTCGGATCGTCTAAACGCCCTTTCACCGGCATATCAATAATGACCTCACCTTTTGGATTTTTTAATAACGCTAAGCCTAAGCCGACAGGCATATTAGTCGCTTGTTCGCTATCAACCCGACGACCCAATCGCACTTTAATCAATTCAATATGGTTCTTAGCCTGCAACAGATGATTTTCAACCGCATAGTCTGCGGTAAAATTTAATTTTCCACGACTGATCTCACGTCCGATATATTCACTGGCATAGCCTGAAAAGCCCGGCAAGCTTAAATTAGTCAACGCAAAGCTCAGCTTAGCACTGGCTGCGTCAGTCAGCGGTAATACTTCACCGCTAAGCTTTACCTTAGCGCTTTGATTGATCGCAGCGCTAAAGTCTAACTCAGCGGCTTGTTCAAGTGTGCTGGCTAAATTGCGCATCGTGAGCTGCCAAGGCTTAACTTGCAGACTAAGATGAGGCGTGACTTGTCGATCAATAAGGCTTAGCTCACCCTCTCGCACGGTCAACTCAGACAGGTTGATAAGCAGCGGCGCTGCAGCTGCCGCGTTTTCATGCTCAGTCTTTGAAGGGTGCTGTTGCTTAGCCGACTTTTCCGCTTGTTCGATATCACTAGTACGAGCGATGAATAACTGTTCAATATTCGATTGCCCTTGCGCATCAAGGTGCAACTTAAGCTTTGGCTGCTCAATCACGAGACTATTAACGCTGAACGTATTTGTCTCAGGATTGCGTTGAATATCTATCGCGTCAGCAGCCAATCGTTGCAATCCGATTACCGTCTTTTGTTTGGCATCATCAAGCGCAAAATCGGCCAACTGAAACTGCGCTGACAGGCTTAATTGTTCTAAAGCCTGCCGCTGATCTAAGCTTACTGCCAGCTCACTATCAAACGCTATATTGCCTGTCACACGGCTGATTGGAAAGTGCTCAAGCAAATAGGGTTCCAGCAAATCCAGCTGCAGCAGTTTTGATTGCAGCTGTGCACGAATATCCAACACAGGATTGAATTGCAGCACGCCGTCTACGGCTAGCTGATTGGACAATGCCTCACGCTGCAACTGTAATGAAAATTTAAACGGTATCTCGCGCTCTGGCTGCAAGGATATCGACTGCAAACTTACAGCAATATTTTCTAGCGCAAACGAAACACGTTTCGATAAAGCCAAGTCGGTAAAGCGAAGCGCATTGCCTTGTAAACTGAGCTCAGCAATTTGCAGCATCGCTGTGTTTGTCTCGTTCGCACTACCGTTATCTTCGGCCTTATTCTCCGCTTCAGCCTGTGACACAGGCGCAGGCGTAGCCGAGACTTGCTCTGTTGCTGCGCCTGATGCATCAGCCTGCATCAAACCAGCATCAGCAAGCAACTTGATAAAGCGCATTTGCCCATTAGCATTGCGCTGCGCGGCAAACTCACTATTGATCATACTAATCAACTGAATCGTTAGACTGGGTTGATCAGCAAGATAATTTAATTGTTCTAGCCTCAACTGCCCTAGCTGCAAGATCGGTTCGGCCTGCGGCATAGTCTGCTGAGCTGAATCGCTGTCATACTCAGCCTGAGATTGCAGCAATAGCTGTATATTCTCTAACTGAACATAGGTTACGTCTACAGGCATGGCCTCATTTGCTTGAGCATCGTGCGCAGTATTTTCTGAGCGCGTATCGGTTTTATCATCCGCGGCTGTTGGCCGATATAACTGCAATAAATCCTCAATATTGAGGCGTTGCTCATCGATGTAAGCCAGATGCAGTTGTACGCCTGATACGCTGACCTCCTGAATAGCTAGCCGGCCCTGCAGCAGCTTGGTCCAGGCCACATCTACAGTGAGATTATCCAGCGAGGCAAGAGGCTTCTCAGTTAGGTCTGCAAGCGCCAATTGCTTCAGCGCGATGCGCATGGTAAAGGGATTTACATAGGGCCAGTCCATCGACAGTTGGCGTTGATTTAAGTATTGACTCGCCAGCCAGGGCGCCGCCACCTTGATGGCGAGCGGTATCAGCAAAAAGCCAATCAATGCGTACACGCCAACAAACACAAGCAGATATTTAATGGGGCGAAACCGAGCTAATCGCTTACACAAGCCGNCAAACTTTGGCTTGTCGGCGGGATGTTGTAACGGCATAAATGTTCCTTATTACTGCACGTTATTTTAAATCTGTATGCTTTAGATATTGTGATCTAATTTTTGATTTTACACTGCTCGCGGCAACGCTAGGGCTGAGGCAGCTGACCCCAATGATTATCATAGAGCATTTCATCCAGCGGCTTGGCCTGCGCCCAGTTTTCTTCAATCAGCATGGGCTGAGAATAAAAAGCATCAACATGGCCTATGCATAGAATAGCCACTGGTTTACTACCGGATGGCATATGCAATAAGTCACGCAATTGTTCAGGGTCAAAGATAGAGACCCAGCCCATACCTATGCCTTCAACGCGAGCCGCCAGCCACATATTTTGTATAGCGCAAGACAAGGAGGCTAGATCCATATCGGGCATAGTTCTGCGACCAAAAATATGCGACTCACGGCCATCTGGCAAGGCTGCCACTAACAGCTCTGAGCACTGCAAGATGCCCTCAACCTTGAGCTTCAAAAACTCATCGCGTCGCTGCTGCATAGCTTCTGCCGTTGCTAGGCGCTCCTGCTCAACCAGTTTAGCCATTTGCTGGCGCAAGTCAGTCTGGCGAATACGAATGAAGCGCCAAGGCTGCATTAAACCGACGCTTGGGGCTAAATGCGCTGCTGATAAAATATTCTGCAAGATACTGTCAGCCAGCGGCTTGCCATTAAAGTGACGCATATCACGACGCTCAGCCATGGCCTTGTATACCACTAATTTATCTTGCTCACTGAAGGCGTGCAATGATGGCTCAGAATCAGCTGACGACATAAGATTTGAAGTTATTCTCAAAAGGTGTCGCAGTATAGCCAAGCAGGCCGAGTTTTTCATTAGCGATTTCCGTAGATTGCACTATCAAGCTGTCACAATTAAGGTGATAATATTATCTGCTACAACATATTCAGAGACGCTATGAGTACTCCGCTTTCGATCCCCGATATTTGCCCTCCTCAGGCTGATGCCACTACCATAAAGGCTATCATCGACAATAAAACCAAGCCGCCCGGCGCGCTAGGACAACTCGAAGATCTCGCGGCACAACTGGCCAGCATTTGCAGCCTAGATCAAGCGCAAAGTATTAGTATCAAAAAACCCTGCATGCTGGTATTTGCTGCAGACCACGGTATCGCCGCTGAAGACATCAGTATTGCCCCACAGCTTGTAACCCAGCAAATGGTGCATAATTTTTTAGCCCAAGGTGCAGCTATCAACTGCTTTGCCGCACTCAACCATATGCAGTTAAAAGTTATTGATGCTGGTGTGCTTGAGGCCATTGACCACCCGAATTTAATTAATCAGCGGGTCGGCAAGGGTAGCGCTAATTTTGTCGCAGCGCCTGCCATCACCGAGGCCGAGCTTAATCAGTGCTTTGAATTTGCAAAACAGCTGATTGATCAACTGCATCAAAGTGGCTGTAATATTATCGCGCTGGGTGAAATGGGCATTGGCAACACCAGTTCAGCCGCCGCGCTGATGGCTGCCTACTTAAATCTTCCGATAAGCGACTGTGTCGGCCGAGGTACCGGCATTAACGACCAACAGTTTGCGCGCAAAACAGAACTGCTCAATCAAGCACTGAGCTTTCATCAAGCACATCTTGATTCTCCGTTAGAAATTTTACGCCGCCTGGGTGGCTTTGAAATTGCGCAAATGACGGCGGCCATGCTGTATGCTGCAGCGCTGGGTAAGCTAATTTTAGTTGATGGCTTTATTGCCAGCGCAGCGGCACTGGCCGCGGTGCAGATTCAGCCAGCGGCTCGCGACTATATGGTATTTTGCCATAGCTCTGAGGAAGCAGGGCATCAACGGATGCTGCAACATTTACAGGCCAAACCTTTGTTGCAGCTAGGTATGCGCTTGGGTGAAGGAACCGGAGCGGCGCTTGCGATGAACCTTATCTACGCCGCACAGAGCTTTTATAATGATATGGCAAGTTTTGAACATGCCGGCATTGATGCAGTGTAATGGTCGCCGTTAAACAGCGTTTGATATTACAACTGCAGTACTTTTGCCTGGCCACGGCAACATTAACCCGCTTGCCGGTGCATCACCTTCCCGCCAGCCTGCAAAGCACAGACGCTAGTGCTCTAACCAACTCAAAACGCTACTACCCAGCTGTTGGCGCGCTAATCGGGCTACTGCTGTCGGCTGTATTTTGGTTAAGCACGCTTTTTTTGCCACTGTGGCTGGCCGCTTGCTGTGTAATGATTGCATCACTATGCATCACCGGCGGCTTCCATGAGGACGGCTTGGCCGACTGTATAGACGGCTTTTATGGCGGCTTTGATACGGCAAAAAAATTACAGATTATGAAAGATTCAGCCATAGGCAGCTACGGCAGTTTAGCCTTATGGTCTGTGTTGAGTTTTAAGCTGATTGCCATCATAGAGCTAAGCGCACTGAATGCAGGGCATATTGTGTTAATTTTTGTTATTGCCCAGACGCTATCACGCGCCATCAGCGTCAGCATGATATTTCTCTTGTCGTATGTCAGTGTAGCCAGCCAGCAAAAGTTTTCGCAGCTTAGTGATGCACCATCGCGCAGTGACGGTATTGTATTTATGCTGAGTATCGCGCTGTGCTTCACTCTCGCTTATCTACTATTGCAATCAGTGATTCTAAGCAGCTATTTTGCATTACTCATTTTACTGACAACGCTATTACTTGCGGGCTGGCAAAAACATCATATTCATGGCTATACCGGCGACACCCTAGGAGCCTGCCAGCAATTAAGTGAATTGGTTATCTATGCGTTTATGGTGTCGATCTATGCATCGCACTCTATGGGACATAGTCTATGATTGAACTGGTATTAGGCGGTGTGAAATCAGGCAAAACCGCATTGGCTGAACAAAAGCTTATGCAGGTAGAGTCGAATTTTACCGCAGCACATTATATTGCTACGGCAAACAAACAGTATCATGACGAGGAGATGCTGGCACGAGTAAACCGCCATCGTCGGTTACGCCCTGATCATTGGCAGACCATCGAAGAGCCGCTTCACTTATCAGCAGCGATTGACACACTAAACAACGGCCAGCATTGTATTTTAGTTGATTGCCTAACACTTTGGGTAAGTAATCATCTAGAAAAAAATAGCGAGCAATGGCCAGCTATACAAGAACAACTGATTAACAGCCTGAGCAACTTTGCTGGCCATATTATCCTAGTCTCGAATGAAACCAGTTTAGGGGTGACACCCATGAATGCCTTAAGCCGACAATTTTTAGATCACTGCGGGCTTTTGCATCAAGCGATTGCGGCAATGGCAGATACGGTCACCTTATCTGTCGCTGGCTGCCCGATGGTGATCAAGAACCAATCTACTTCTGCATGAAATAGCGATTTCAAACCATACCGTAAATCACGCAATATATTGCTTACTTATGACTAAAATATTTTTTCTCCGACATGGCCAAGTGACCGAACAGAAGCATTTACTCGGTCGCACTGACTGGCCTGTGATGGCTAGTGGCTACGATGCAATGCAAGCGCAGGCCAATAGCATCAGCTTTGATTATATTGTTAGCTCGCCGCTTAAACGCTGCGCTGCATTTGCCGAAGATTTAAGCCAAGCTCAGCACATACCTCTGAGCATTGATGCCAATTTTGCCGAAATAGACTTTGGTGATTGGGACGGTGAAAATATTGCTGCGTTATGGCAGCAAAAAGCCGGCTTAATGCAAACATACTTTGCTCAGCCTTTTGATTTTACGCCGCCGAATGCTGAACACAGTCTCGACTTTCAACAACGCGTTGAGCAAGCTGTGCAGCAACTTATTAAGCAACACCCAGAAAAAACTGTATTGGTCGTATGCCATGCTGGGGTAATCAAAGCCGCCCTTGCAAGTGCATTACGAATTGACCACCAACGCTGTAATTGGTTAACCAGTTTACAAATTGACTATGCCAGCCTTAATGCCATCAGCTATTGGGAGCAAGATAATGCCACGGTGCACTTCTTCAATCGCATCTAAGGCACGACAAACTTTTTTAGCGCTTAAAAATCTACCCCTGGGCGAGCTTTCACCCCTGCGCGAAATGCATGCTTAACATCTTTGACTTCAGACACGGTATCAGCACAGGCTCGAATAGCTGCGCCGCCGCCTCGACCGGTGACGATCACCGATTGTTCAACCGGGCGCTGCTCGATTGCATCAATAATCATCGCCTCATCCAGATATTTATAAGCTAACATATAGGTCAACTCATCTAGTACTACTAAATCAAGGCTAGGGTCTGACAACATGCGAGCAGCCTGCTCCCAGGTGCGTTCCGCAGCAGCAATATCAGCAGTGCGGTCTTGTGTATCCCAAGTAAAACCCGTGCCCATTTGATAAAAATCAACTTCGGGCATTTTTTCTTTTAAAAAGATTTCCTCACCAGAAAGCTGCACACCCTTGATAAATTGCACCACACCAACTTTATGGCCATAGCCCAAGCTACGTAAGACCATACCAAAGGCAGATGACGATTTACCCTTGCCATCTCCAGTAACCAGCACTACTACGCCGCGCTCTTCGTCTGCTTGTTCGATGCCAGCATCAACTTTTTCTTTCTGCTTCTGCATTGAAGCCTTATGCTTTGCCGCTTTATCGCCTGCCATATATTTCTCTTTCAATACTGTTGTTGCGCTTAGAATAGCTGAGTTTTACGGCATCACCATGGCAATGTATCACCGTTTGCATGCCAAAATGTGCCGCTATTATCGCCATTCAAATCATCGATGCGGGCAATAATCCGGCTAGCGGCTTGCTCAGGGCTTACGTCGCCCTGATAGCCAATCATTTTTGTCGACACCAAACCTGGGTGAATAATCGCTACCGCAATCGACTGTGACTTTAAATCCTCGGCCAAACTTTTACTGGCGGCGTTCAGCGCGGCTTTTGACATACGATAACCATAGCGAGAGCCAGAGGTATTGTCGGCAATCGAGCCCATACGGCTGGTAATCATCGCAATTTTACTGCCTGCTTCGAGCAGTGGCAGCACCGCTTCAGTGATACGCAGCGGGCCAAGCGCGTTGATTTCCCATTGCGACTGAATACGCGCATAGTTCATATCATCAAGGCTTTCGTTTGATAGCAGACCAGCGCAATTGATTAAGATATCAATCGACCGACCATCAAGCTGCTCTAACATTGATAAAATCGCAGCAGGGTCGGTGACATCGACACCATCAATGACCTCAGCCGCAGTTTCTAGCAGTGCTGGACTAGAGCGCCTAGCACATGCCAACACTGAATAACCTAAAGCCAAATATTGTTTAACCAAAGCCAAGCCGATACCGCTGGCGGCACCCGTAATTAAGACACGTGCTGACATATTACTCCTTAATAAAGTCATAGCTGAAAATTCATTTGGCTGCCATAATATCATTATTCAAGCGATTAAAAAGAAAGATCATCATGGATATTCATAACGAGCGACGCGAGTATCTCAAGGCTGGCGAGCAAGTCCTGCACCGCGAGCAAATGTTGAACGATCCGCTACAGCAGTTTGAGCAATGGTATCTTAATGCTAAACAAGCAGATATTGCTGACCCCTCAGCAATGATGTTAGCCACTGTAGACAGCGACGGGCTACCTAGTCAGCGCACGGTGTTATTAAAATCATTTTCATCGCAGGGATTTGTGTTTTTTACTAACTTACACAGTAAAAAAGCGCGTGACCTGGCTATCAACAAACACGTGAGTTTAATCTTTCCCTGGCTTAGTTTAGAGCGGCAGGTCATTATCAGTGGCCAAGCCGAGCCACTTGATGCATCTGAAAATCAGGCGTATTTTTTAAGTCGCCCTAAAGCCAGTCAAATTGCGGCATGGACTTCTCAGCAATCGCAACCGATTGAATCACGTGCCGCACTACTGGCGGAGTATTCGCGACTAGAGCAGCGCTTTAATCACGAAACCATTGATGTACCTGACTTTTGGGGGGGCTATTGCATCAAGCCCACACGATTCGAGTTTTGGCAAGGTGGCGCCAAGCGCTTACATGACCGTTTTGAATATTGCCAAGATGCCGGCGATAACTGGTCTATACGCAGGCTGCAGCCGTAGATTGCCCATGCATAAACGACACATTATTTTACTGGCTCATGGCAGCCGCAACGAGCACTGGCAAACACATCTTGAATCAGGGGTGGAGCAGCTATCGCATAAACTCGACGCTCAGCAATTAGGCATCAGCCTCGCGCATATGGAACTGGCCTCGCCCACATTGCATGAGGAAGTGCTGAGAAANCGCGCCCTCGGTGCCGAGCATTTTTATATCTATCCGCTATTTTTCGCCAGCGGTAAACATCTACAAGAAGATGTGCCGGCCCAGCTGGCTACGATTCAACAAGATGTTACAGATTGCACCTTTGAACTGGGCAATGCGCTGGCCGAGCAAGATATTTTTTGGCAATTTATAGAGTCAGCCGTACTCGATTTCGCCAGCTGATTTTTGGCCCTAGATACTCTTGCTTAAACAGACTTTTTACAGCTTATTAATATCTAGAGCCCTTAACAACAAAGCCATTTACAAATTAAGACCAAGAGCTGCATACCGTTAGCTGCTTTTTGTTAGCTGCATATAGTCTTCTCGAATAGTTTTTTGTTTGTCTTGATAGGCGTCAGCATTGGCCGTTAACTGACCTCGCCTCCTAAGTACAGCCAGCGGCCAGCTAACCTAACAAACTGCGAATTTTCATGCATGACTTTGAGCTGCTGCTGCTCAAGATAAAACGCGTTAAACTCAACCTGCGCCTTATCGCCCTGCTGCGATTTACTCAGCAATTCTAAGCGCTGCCAATCCTGAGCTTTTACTGACAACTGCAAGGCTGTTAATTCGCCCGCAGTGGCTGGATGCCAGCTTGATAGTAAGTACTCACCAAAACCACCTAAATAATACGCACTGAAGCGCGAGCGCATAAGCTGCTCTGCGGTTTTTGGCGTTTGTTGCTGAATTAAAAATCGCGCACAGCAACGCGCAAAGAGCTTACCGCTGCAACAGGGGCATTGATGTATTTGCGATAACTTCGGCGATGCCTTCATTGTGGAGCTTCTCAGTGTATTGCTGGCATAAAAAAACCCAGCGTCTATTCAGCTGGGTTTTTTCACGCGCTTAAGCATTAGCTGATAGCGCGCAAGCGGATCAATTGATCCCGCCATTTAAACGCGACTTTTATGCAACTTTTACAGCTACTGGGTCAGATTCCCATAAACCATGCTTGGTGCAAAAAGAGTGCGCAACTAACTCAGCATCTTTTTCTAACACAACGGTAAATGTTGCTGTAGTGTTGCCTTTTTTGTCTTGTCCGCCTTGGCTACCAGCAAAGAATGTCGCTTCAGCTAACTTATCTTCTTTGTTGTAAAGCGTAACCGTTGAAATGTAATGATCCATATCATCGGGATGCTCATAGGCATCGCCTACTTGAACTGTCACTTCAAAACGCTCACCTGCAGCAGCTTCTGCAGCACATTTTACAAACGGTGAATGACGGTCAATATAGTCTTTCTTGGCTTCGCGATCGATTTCGCTGATATCAACATAACGATTGATCTTTGGCATGATTTACCCCTTATGATTAAAACAATCAACCCTCATGACGCAGGTTGAAATACAAAAACCGGCGATATCATACTGATTGATGGGCCGAAATTCAATCGCTCTACTGCTCTAGTAATCTGAATTTCAGGTATTTTAGCCACATCTTCCCTGCAAAATCATGTAAATAATAATCACTTTCATCTGCCAATCATGCAATACCCTGAGAAACCATTTACCGTAACGCTCACGACTAGTCATCAGCGGCAATATAAAAGTAGCGGCTAAATAACGGCCGCAAATCTACGCTGATTTGCATTTGCGCTAAATTCAACACATGTGCACCCATGATGCGGTTAATGAATAACGTTTCTGCACAGGGTTTAAATACCCCCCGCAAGGATAAAAACTGAGACATATGCGCATCTATTTGTTGATGTAGCTGCGCTAAAATCTCTGCCATATTGGTTTGCTGTAAAAATGGCACAAAGAAGCTGTCATACCAATCTTGGTATACACTGGGCTCAACTGCGGGGTAATTTGCATCTCTTACACCTAACTCAATCAAAATGTCGTCAACTTTGTCAAACGCACCCTCGGTTGTAGCCTCGAATAAATCAAGGTAGTGATCAATCACTAAACCCTGCATGTCTGCGGTTAAACCATAATCATAAATCACCACTTGGCCGTTTTTACGAAATGCAAAATTGCCGGCGTGAGGATCGCAATGCGCCTCACCCATTTGCGTGACTTCTTGCAGCACAGACTCCATCCATGTTTGCGCCAATTGATTTTTTAAACTTTCGCCATAGCCCTTTTTATCCAGCTCATGTAAGCGATCACCCTCTTCTAAACTTAAGGTTAATACGGTGTCAGAACTCAGCTCGCTGATCACCTCAGGTATTACAATGTTTTCGTTGGCAGCATGAAAATCTGCAAAGCGCCTTAGGTTATCGGCCTCTTGTAAATAATCGAGTTCGCGCATTAGGCCTGCCTCAATTTCAGCGAATACTTCATCCAGTGCCTGCTGGTCGATTTTCAATAAGCCGCTAAGTTTAAATAATCGCTTCAGCTGCAGCAGATCACTGTGGCAAGATCGCTTGACGCCGGGATACTGCACTTTCACTACTACTGCTTGACCTTGGTGAGTTGTCGCACGATGTACTTGTCCAATTGAGGCCGCAGCAAAAGGCTGCTCGGAGAAATCAGCAAAGAGCTGATTGGGACTAAAACCTAAACTCTGCTGCAGCTGCTCAACAATGACCGAAATATCCATCGGCTCGGCATAGAACTGCAGCTCGGCAAGTTTATCGGCCAGGGCATCTGGCAATATATGACGCATTTGCGCCACAATCTGCCCCAGCTTCATCGCGGCCCCCTTCATCTGCCCTAGCGTTGATAAAACCTGCTCGCCAAGCTCAGCATAGAGCTGATCCTCATCCGGGCTATTGCCTAACCAATCAGAGACTTTATGTTGGGTATACTTACTGGCCAGCTTAACCGACATACCGGATAGCTTAATAAAACGTTTGTTCGGCGTATCGGCAAATTTTTTATTTTTCATATATGCTAAGTAAAACCTCTACATTCAGATAATTACAACAGCGTTGACGGCAGGCTTATTCTCACATGCGAAGATATCTGTTTAATTTTATGGGTTTAGCCATGGTCACACTTGGGGTTATCGGCCTGTTTTTGCCGGTTTTTCCAACCACGCCTTTTTTAATCGCTGCCGCTTGGAGCTTTAGTCGCGGCAACCCGCGTTACGCCAAATGGTTACGTGAGCATGCTGTGTTCGGGCCAATAATTATCAACTGGGAACAGCACCGCTGCGTAGCTGCAAGCGTTAAATATTTAGCTATGAGTATGATGCTATTAGGTTTAGGCGTTGCTTGGCTGACGCTTGCGAATAGTTGGGTCAAACTGTGCTGCGTTATCATTGTTTGCCTTGGCTGCATTGTGATGCTAAAGATTCCAAACTGCGCGGACTGCGAACAGAAAAAACGCCATTAACAAGCTACTATTTCACTATTTGCTAAGCATTCAGCGGCAACACTGCCTCCTCAATAAAATAATTCAACAGCTGTGAGGATTGTCGTTTTTTATGAATTAACCAGTAAAAACCTCGATTCAAATCTCTACCAACCACTGGCAATTTGACCAACTTCTGCTCCGTAACTTCATCCTCGACTGCAATCTCAGACAAGCAGGCTAAACCAAGATTTGATCGCACCGCGCGTTTAATTGCTTCGGTATGCTCTAACTCTAACATAATCTTAATATCGCTCATGATACCGTGCATAACGCGTTCAAAGCCCTGCCGCGTGCCTGAACCAGACTCGCGTGTAATCCATGACTCGGCTAATAAATCGGCATCACTGATAACAGCCTGCTGAGCCAGCCGATGTTCTGGCGCACAGATAATGCACAGCCGATCATCAAACCAAGGAGTTACTGCAACATCGATATGATTCAGCTCGCCTTCAACCAAGGCAATATCAATTTCATAATTCAGCAGCTGCTGCACCACGTGCTCGGTATTCGACACCGTCAGATCTATGTGTGACTGTGGGTGTTGGCGCATAAATTTTGCCACCATATCGACGGCTAAATAGTTGCCGATCGTCAATGTTGCACCAACATGCAAATCGCCTAGCCCCTGATCTTGACTGATAGAACGTGAGAACTCGTCTGCACTTTGCATAAGGGCAATCGCTTGTTCTCTGACTCGCTCGCCGTGCGCATTTAGCTTTAAACGCTTGCCGATACGGTCAAACAGTTTGACATCGTATTGTGACTCAAGCTCTTTTAAAGCTGAACTGGCTGCAGACTGACTCATCGCCAGCTGCGTCGCTGCCTTAGTCATATTCTCGCAATGTGCCACGGCTAGAAACACCTCAACTTGGCGTAAACTGAAACGCATATCGACAGACCTTATCAATTATAGAAAGTTTATTTATTCACTCAATATACTTTATACGACAATTCACCCCTCAAGGCCACATTAGCAACTAGCAATTGCCTGATTGGCGCCTCAAGCTATACACTATGCGCTTTTACAGAGAGCCGAGCATGACAAATAGCGCTACACCAATAACCCTGACCATTCGCTATAGCGTGACTGACACTGACGGCAATTTGCTCGATGACCTCGATCAGCCAATGAAGATTGTGCTCGGTCAAGGTCAAATTTTTCCAGCATTGGAGGCTGCGCTTATCGAGCGGCAAGCTGGCGATGAATTTGAGCTGACGCTAGCCGCGCAAGAGGCCTATGGCGAATATGACCCTGCTGCGGTGCAACGGGTGTCAATGGCATCTCTAGAAACGCTGGAAGATCTTAGCGAAGGTATGGTGATTTTCACCGGGCATGGCAGTGAAAAACAAGCGCTTACGATACGCGCCATTGATGCTGGCGAGGTGGTACTCGACGGTAACCACCCGCATGCCGGCAAAGATTTGTGTTTTTTGGTTAAAGTTGACGCCGTCGATTAAATGCACTGCTTTGCTGGCTTAACATGAAGTGATGCACTTTAAAGCGTTACTCTCTATAAAGTGACTCTTTATAAATTCAATCTAGATAGCACTTAAACTGCTAAAACTTTTTCATGCGCTTAAGCGCCGCTTCGTTTGCCTTCTCAAAATCCCAGAAATTTTTCTTCTCTTTTTTCACGGCCTGTTGCTGCAGCGCATCCAACATGAACAGTTGTGCCGATAGCGTTAAACCAGACAACGGTGCCAAGCAGCTATCTGCTGCTGGTTGAAACGGCTGATTTAATTGCAGCACTAAGTTTTGCGCACAATTAACAGCATCGTTCGCTGCAGCCTCTGGCCACGCTGACAAACGCTTTACCGACAATGGCAGTGGCTGCTGAAGTGCAAACCAGGACTCTGGCAAACTATATTCCAGCAACCATAGCTGCTGGTCATGCTTAAGCAATTCAGATTGCGGCGTATCATCGCGATCCACAATACATAGCGCTGTATCTGATAAGGCAACTTTCTGTGCACTACCAAGTGCATGCAGCTGCCCAGCAACTTCAAGGCTGTAGACCCAATGCGCATTAATATCGTCACGCCGGCAATCGGCAAATACCTGAGTGCTTACACAGGACAACAATAGGATGCGCACAAAAATTAAGAGATGTGACGAAGAACAATGCCGTAATAGCTGCATAAGAAAACCTTATCAAATCAAATGAGCCAGTATTGTACAAAACTGGCATAACAAAAATACTGTATATTTATCCAATAAATTGTTGACTACTGTACAAACAAACATATACTGTATAAAAAAACAGTTAGCTCAACAGCTCTGTTTATAAAATTTAGCAGCTTCAGCTACAACAAATGTGGTGGTCAAGATGAAAAAAACTTTACAGCAGATATTGTCGAAATTTCGGTCGGCGCAAGCACCTTCAGTCAAACAGAGCTTTCGGCGCGTAAACTATGCGCACTTTCGGGCAATTTTAAGCAACACCGCGGGTAATCGCGTGCGCGCAGCAGGCTGCAAAACCTATTTATATGATCAAAACAACCGTATGTTAGCGATTGTTAAATCTGCCGCGCTAAATGCCTCAGGTTGCACCTCAGCAACCGAGTACTACATCCGCGCGGCTTAAGCAGCGCGAGCAGCTAATTTTTCACTCGCATTATCAGCTTCTCACCCCACGGTTGAATACGGACGTTCAACCACCCCTTACTAAGCTTGTATTTTACAGCCTAATTCTGCCGGTTTTATTCACAGTTTTTGTTTTATTGGTTACACTCATAACAGTTGTTCGTTTTTATCGTTTATCTTTAACTTTACAGAGGCGGTCATTATGCTCAACAACTTATTTCAAGCTAAATCACGCGAGCAGGATAAGGCTAGTAAATTCGCACTTGATTGCTCTGATCGAAGCGAACGCCTATATGCTGATCATCAGCGTTGGTTTTTTAAAACCCGCGAGGGTTTAGATGTAGGGCCATTTGATAGCAAAAGCGATGCACAATATGCGTTGCAGTTTTTCACTGAACGCAAGCAATGGCCAGACGCACAACAGCTGCAAGAGTTTATTGAAGGTTGCGAGTTATTTGACCAAGATAAGTCATAATATCGATATACGGTTCTGCAGAGACATGGTTTTAATCGCATTTGCAGGACTGCATGACAGACTCAACTTCGCCACCCAATGATCCTTTCGCTGCACGCGAAGCGAAAAAATATGATCACCCTATCGCCTCGCGTGAACTTATTGCCGCCACTCTAAAGCAAGCAGATAAAGCACTAAGCACCCGTCAATTAGCCAAGCTGCTAGCTGTTGATGCGCAGCAATTTGAAGCACTGCAACGACGCTTATTTGCAATGCAGCGTGAAGGCCAACTCTTACGCAGTGCGCGAGGCCTATTTTCAGTACCTGACGCCGAGCAGTTAATCGAAGGCAAAATCAGCGCCCATCGAGACGGCTTTGGCTTTTTGATTCCACTCGATAAGAGCAAACACGCCGAGGATGTTTTTTTAAACGCACGCGAAATGCGTAAAGTGTTTGATGGCGACATTGCCTTGGTGAATATTACCCACACCAGTCGGCAAGGCAAACTTGAGGGCGATATTGTTCAAGTCACCACTCGTCACACCGAGCGCATCGTCGGCAAATTATTAATAGATAGCCGACAATCTCGGGTGATTCCAGATAACCCAAAATATCAGCACAGCATTATTGTCGATACAGAAAGCGGCTTACAAGCTGAGCATGAAACCTTGGTGGTGGTGGATATCACTCGTCAGCCTGACCACTATCGCCCCCCGAAAGGGGTGATCACCGAGATCTTGGGGGCCAGCAGCGAGCCAGGCATGGAAATTGAAGTTGCACTGCGCAGCTATGATATTCCGCACCAGTGGCCTGACGCTGTCGTCAACGAAGCCAATCAGTTAGCGGCAGAACCCTCGGCAGAAGATATTGCCAGCAGAATCGATTTACGGCATTTACCGCTTGTTACCATCGACGGCGAGGATGCGCGCGATTTCGATGATGCTGTGTATTGTGAAAAATCCAGCTCTGGCGGCTGGCGCCTATGGGTAGCCATCGCCGATGTTTCGCATTATGTACAGTTAGGCTCAGCGCTAAACGAAGAAGCTTTGAATCGAGCAACCTCAGTTTATTTTCCAGAACGCGTGATACCGATGCTGCCAGAAGCCATATCGAATGGCCTATGCTCGTTAAAACCTCAGGTTGATCGGCTATGCATGGTTTGCGAGATGACTATCAGCAAAGCCGGCAACTTATCCAGCTACTGTTTTTACGAAGCGGTGATGCACTCGCATGCTCGGCTAACCTATACCGAGGTCGGTAAAATATTGGCCGAACAGGGTCAAACGGACTCCATCATCCGTGAGGCCTATAAAGATTTACTGAAGCCCCTTGATCAACTACAAACCCTGTACCGCACGCTAAAACAAAAACGTGAGCAGCGGGGTGCCGTTAATTTTGAAACCACCGAAACACGCTTCATCTTTAACCCTGAGCGCAAAATAGACAGCATTGTGCCGATTGTGCGAAACGATGCGCACAAGCTGATTGAAGAATGCATGCTATTGGCAAACGTGGCGACGGCTCGCTTTTTAGAAAAGCAAAAAATACCTGCGCTGTACCGTGTGCATGAAGGCCCTAACGCTAAAAAACTGGCCAATCTCCGCAGCTTTTTAGCTGAAAAAGGTCTAGCCCTTGGTGGCGATGAAGAGCCGCAACCATCCGATTATCAGGCGCTGCTAGCCAGTATTCAGAGCCGCGATGACATTAGCGTGATTCAAACCATGCTGTTGCGCTCTATGAGCCAAGCGGTTTATCAAGTTGAAAATCAAGGCCACTTTGGCCTTGCCTATCCAGCCTACACCCACTTTACCTCACCGATTCGACGCTACCCTGATTTACTTGTGCATCGCGCTATCCGTGCCTGCCTTTACAGCGAGAATACCTCAAAATCCATTAAACGCCATGCCGCCACAGCTAAGAAAAATGGCCAACAACACTACTACCCTTACAGTCTTGAACAGCTTGTGCAATTCGGTGAGCATTGCTCTATGGCAGAACGCCGCGCCGATGATGCCACCCGCGATGTGAGCGCCTACTTAAAATGTGAATATCTGAGCCATCATTTGGGCTCTCACTTTAGCGGCAGTATCAGCGCGGTTACAAGCTTTGGTTTTTTTGTTGAGCTAGATGATTTATTTGTTGAAGGATTAGTGCATGTTAGCAATCTAGGCGATGACTTTTTTCACTTCGACCAAGCCACCCAGCGACTTACCGGCGAGCGCAGTCATCAAGTATTTCAACTGGGTGACAAAGTAGCCGTTCAGGTCAGCAAGGTTGAACTGGAGGATCGCCGTGTTCATCTATTAGTAGAGCAACACCAAACGGTTAAATCGCGTCGCACAGGCACAAAAACTGCTGCCAAAGTGCGAAAACGCGCTGCCAAATCCACAGACTATCGCAGCGAAAAGCCTGCCGACAAGAAAAGCCCTACCCCCAAACGTCGTAGCAAAAAGGCCGGCGCAAAAAAAACCAAGGCTAAACATGCTAGCAAGCAACAACGCAGTGCCGGTAAAGCCCCCAAGAAACGCGGAAAACGATAAACCACCATGCACACTGTATATGGCCTTCATGCCGTGCAAAGCTTTCTGAAGCANAAATCTGAGCATGTCATTGTTTTACACTTTGACCGTCGTCGCCAAGATCAGCGTTTGCAACAAGTGATCAAACTGGCCGAGCGTCAGCAAGTAAAGCTAGAACCCGTCAATAGCAAACAGCTGGATAAGCTGTCCCAAGGTGAACGGCATCAAGGCGTGGTGTTGCAAGCCAAGCTTGATCAACAGCAACAGAGCCTAGAAGACTTACTCGATCAATTGGATGAGCCCGCCCTATTATTGATCTTGGATGGGGTAACCGACCCACATAACCTGGGGGCTTGTTTACGCACCGCAGATGCAGCGGGCGTGCATGCGGTGATTTTCCCGAAAGATAAATCGGCCAGCATTAACGCCACCGTACGTAAAGTTGCCTGCGGCGCGGCCGAAGTGATGCCCATTTACCCGGTGACCAATCTGGCTCGAACGATGGAGCAACTTCAGCAGCGTGGCGTGTGGATCATCGGTACCGCGGGCGAAGCTGAGCAATCTCTGTATCAACTCGACCTTAGCGGCAGTAAGGCGCTGGTAATGGGTGCTGAAGGCGAAGGCATGCGCCGTTTGACGCGCGAAAAATGTGATTTTCTAGCCAAGCTGCCTATGCAAGGTAGCGTCTCTAGCTTGAATGTCTCAGTCGCCACCGGCATCTGCTTGTTCGAAATGCAGCGCCAACGCCAGTCACACTAAAGCAGCGCATAATTTCTGCTTGTATTTTAACCAACCCTTCTGTATATTTCGCGCTCTTGATTTAAGCCGGCTCGATCAGCTCTGTCTGCTCAGCTTGAAAACCTCCTTGTCTTACTGGCTACGCATTACCAGAAGACTATAACCAAAAGGAAACACAGAATGCGTCATTATGAAATCGTATTTTTGGTTCATCCGGACCAAAGCGAGCAAGTTCCAGCAATGGTAGAACGTTACAAAAGTACCATTGAGTCGGATGGCGGTAGCATTCACCGTCTTGAAGACTGGGGCCGTCGTCAACTTGCTTACCCTATTAACAAAATTCACAAAGCGCACTATGTCTTAATGAATGTTGAGATGTCTCAAGCCGCGCATGATGAATTATCGACTAACTTCCGTTACAACGATGCGGTTATCCGTAATTTGATTATGCGCACCGATAAGCCTGTAACCGAAGAATCTCCAATCCTGAAAGCGGATAAAGAGAAAGAAAGCCGTGATTCGCGCCGTCAAAATGACGCACCACGCAAAGAAGAAAAAGCTGAAGAAGCTCCGGCGACTGAAGCTGCCGCTGACGCATAACTGATAGGATAGAAAGGAGAATAGTATGGCTCGCTTTTTTCGTCGTAGAAAATTTTGCCGCTTCACCGCTGAAGGCGTTGAGCAAATCGATTATAAAGATATCGAAACTTTAAAAGCTTATATTTCGGAAACTGGAAAAATTGTACCTAGCCGCATTACTGGCACCAGTGCAAAATACCAGCGCCAATTGGCCACTGCCGTTAAACGTGCGCGCCACCTGGCACTGATTCCGTACACTGATCAACACAAATAAGTTTGCGTTGAGATGATGCTCCCTCTTGCTCAATGGCTTTTGCGGGGGCAAGGTCAGGCACTAGCGTTTGTCATTATATGTTTCAGCGCTGGATGTATTTTTTGGCCAATTAATATATTAGCGGTCGCTGGTTTAGCTTTGCTAACCTTGCGACTCGGCGCCACTAAAAGCGCCACTATTGGTTTGTTAGCGTTGATTCCCGCTAGCACCATAGGTTATCAGCTAGGCAGTGCATTTATGCCTGTGTTGCTGGGCTTAAGCACCCTTTTGGTAAGTGAAACCCTGCGAGCCTCTCGCTCGTGGGCGCTTAGCTTACTCGCACTGACAATCAGTGCATTAATAGCTTCAAGCGTGATGTTATTACTCTTCGAAGCGGTACTGCTTGAGCAAGTTGCATTTATGCAAAACATTTTGCAGCAGCTACAAGCACCTATGGGCAACGGCAATCCAACCGGCAATGCAGCGCTGATGACGCTGCTAACCGACAGCCTTAATAGCCGCTTTATGGCTGGCATCTGGGGCTCGATGGTTAGCATGATGTGTTTTTTTGGCATCGTGCTATCACGCTCATGGCAAGCCAAACTATTTAATCCAGGCGGATTTCAACGTGAGTTTCACGAGCTTCGTTTGGGGAAAATAGATACATTGTTGTATACGCTAACAAGTTTAGGTTTTTTAACCATTGATACGTCAATGATGACCTGGGCTTGGATATGCATGTTTCCACTGTTAATTAGCGGCCTCGCTTTTTGTCACTGGTTTGGCATGCAAAAAAAGTTAAAGCAGCATTGGTATGTGATTTTTTATCTACTGCTAATCCTGAACGACTTTTTACGCTTAATATTAGTGCTGATTGCGCTGCTAGACGTTTCGATAAATTTTCGCGCGCGGCTCAATAAGCAAAACACATTTGAAAAATGAGGTGACGTAATGGACGTTATTCTTTTAGAAAAAGTAGGTAAGCTTGGCGACTTAGGTGACAAGGTTTCAGTGAAAGCCGGTTACGGTCGTAACTTCCTATTTCCTTTTGGCAAAGCTGTTCCAGCAACCAAAGAAAACTTAGCAGATTTTGAAGCCCGTCGTGCCGAGCTAGAAGCCGCTGCCGCCGAAAAGCTCACCGGCGCCGAAGGCCGTGCTGCTAAACTGAACGAGCTTGAAGTGAGCATCGAAGCGAACGCTGGCGATGAAGGCAAGCTATTTGGCTCGATCGGCACCCGCGATATTGCTGACGCGATCAGCGCTGCTGGCGTTGAAGTAAGCAAAGCGGAAGTTCGCTTACCCTATGGCGCTATTCGCGAGCTAGGTGAGTTTGAGGTTGACGTTCAGGTGCACTCTGACGTAACCGCGACAATTAAGCTAAGCATCGTCGCACAAGCTTAATTTAATACCTAGACGGATTATCGGCCAGCTCAACTGGCTGGCTGCAAAAGCACAAACTGCGTTAAGCCTATTTAGCGCAGGGTTGTGCTTTTTGTTTATCTAGCAAAGTGATAAGCTATTCAGCCGCTCAAGTAAACCGACTGTTTCCATGCCATGACCCCTGACGAGCATATTGATTTTTCTGCCGCACCCGATCAAGATCAGGCGGCCGATTCAGAGCCACAGTTTGCCACTGAACTCCCTGAGCTAGACCTCGAACAATTATTACCACCGCACTCACTCGAAGCCGAACAAGCCGTTATTGGTGGCCTACTCTTAGCCAATCACCGCTGGGATGATGTAGCCGAATTAATTGGCGCTGACGATTTTTACCGCGACGAGCATCGGCAAATTTTTCGTGCCCTTGAAATTCTAGTGGAAGAACAGCAGCCGCGTGATGTTGTCACCCTGCAAAGCAAACTACTCAACCTTGGCGCACTGGAGCGCATCGGCGGTTTAAAATACCTTGCCGAATTGGCCGAAAACACTCCCTCTGCGGCCAATATTCAAGCCTATGCGCAGCTAGTGCAAGAAAAATCGATCGCGCGCAAACTGCTGATTACTGCCGACCAATTGCAAACAACAACCCGCAACCCAGAAGGTAGAAACGCGCAGCAAATTATTGAAGAAGCTGAGCGCGAATTACAAAAAATTGCCGAAGGTCGTAGCAAAGACGGCGGCCCAAAGGCCATGAATGAGATCCTCAAAGGTACGGTCGAACAAATTGAGAACTTAG
>JABSRR010000038.1 GCA_013215025.1 Pseudomonadales bacterium | reverse complement strand
AGGCTGATAAGTTTTCAAGCCTTAAACAATGGCTGTCTTTAACTCTTTATCACTGCGTTTAATTACTCCAAGCCAAGCCAAGCCAAGCCAAGCTAAGCTAAACTAAGCCAATCCAGGCCAAGCTTTTAAATACTTACATAGCTACATATATGACACAATATGCTGTTCTAGCTTGGCTAATGCGCCTTGATTGGCAGCAAACACGCGGTAAGCGGCATCGCCCGAAACGGATAAATCGCGCTCTGGCCGCAGCCAAGACTCAAACTGCATCTCAACTTCGATCGCATCTTTAGCAATATACAAGCCCTGAGCGGCATCTAACTTTTGGGCAATCGATTGAAAGTTAAAAGTTGAAGGGCCAGTTATAATCGGCAGGCGCCAAGCCGCCGCTTCGAGATAATTATGTCCACCGTGCGCAATCAGACTTCCGCCAACAAAGCATATCTTTGCCACGCCAAGGATCGCCAGTAAGTCACCCATAGTATCTGCCAGTAGTAAGGCGCACTCTGGCCGCACCGCAGCATTGTCGGATAGCCGCTGATAATCTATCGCTTGCTGTTCGGCCAGCGAGGCAACCACATCAAAGCGCTCAAGATGTCTGGGCACCATAATCGCCAAAAAATCAGGGTCCAATAATTGTAGGCGCTTGATCATTGGCAAAATCAGCTCATCTTCACCGGCATGAGTACTGGCAAAAACCGCAACTTTTCTCGCGTCAATGGCTAAGCTTTCACGCAGCAATTGTGTTTTATCGCGAACTGACTGACTAAGCTCAATATCAAACTTTATACTGCCGGTCACTTGCATATGATGCTTATCCACGCCAAGCCATCGAAACCGTTTTGCATCGGCGTTTGACTGTGCTGCCACAAAGCTGAGGTTTCGCATCATGCTACGAGCCAACGGTAAAACACGCGCATAATTTTTTGCCGATTTTGCCGACAAGCGACCGTTTGCCAAAATTGTCGCAATCCCTTTAGCTTTGCAACAAGCTAGCGTGTTAGGCCAAAGCTCAGTTTCCATAACGATCAACATTTGTGGAGACAATCGCTTAATAAAACGACGAATAATCCAACCCAAATCATAGGGCATATAGACATGCAATACCTTATCCGCAAATGCCGCTTTTACTCGGTCAGACCCCGTTGGCGTCGTCGTCGTGACACATATTTGCCAATCAGGGTGATGTTGCAAGAGACTGTTAATTAACGGCGTTGCAGCAATAGTCTCACCGACCGACACTGCATGCAGCCAAATTAAAGGTTGCTCTGAATTACGCTGTGGAATGCAGGCAAATCGCTCGGCAATGCGCTGCCTATAAGCAGGGTTCTTTCGTCCAAGCCAAAACAGTCTCGCGATGATTAGCGGCAATAAAAGGCTTAGACAAATACTGTAAATAGCTCTCAATCGGGTTCTCTCTGTTGGCAAATCATGCCTGCCTAGTAGCAATAGCATTATCATAGCAAGAAGCGCCTACAAACTGATATACTTTAAGGTTTTACTCACCAGACAAATTTCTTACAAGACAAAAATCCTGCTATGACAATGAATCTATCTGCGAGGTTTGACGCCTCATCACTACCCATCAATCTCGACCAAGTGAAGGGCTTTCTTGCTGAAGACGAAGCCGCAGCTCTTTATCAGCTTGCCGCTAATGCTCGGGCACCGATTTTAGAAGTCGGCAGCTACTGTGGTAAATCCACGATTTATCTTGGCGCTGCGGCACAGCAAAATCAGAATACAGTTTATGCTGTCGATCATCACCGAGGCTCAGAGGAACACCAACTGGGCGAGGAATATCATGACCCAGATTTGTATGACAACAGCATTGCACTGATGGATACCTTTAAGGAATTCCGTAAAAACATGCGCGCCGCGAATTTAGAAGATACCGTGGTGCCGATTGTAGCAAGCTCGCAGGCAGCAGCACGCAGCTGGAATACCGCGCTTGACCTTGTATTCATTGATGGCGGCCATTCCTTTGAGGCTGCGCATATGGATTATCGAAGCTGGGCCTCGCATGTCAAAATTGGCGGATTTTTGGCGATTCACGATTTATTCCCCAATCCTGATGAGGGCGGCCAGGCACCGATCACGATTTATCGACTGGCTATCGCTTCTGGCCTGTTTGAAGAAGTTGAGGTGGTGAACACCTTGGGTATTTTACGGCGCGTGCAAAGCAGTCACTTTTAAGCACATTTGCTAAGTTAACAGAGTCCTAAAGTTTTCATATTTAGGCCAGCTAAACAGCTGGCTTCCCTTACGTGCAGGCTATTTAAAGCACTAGGTCATCACCTGCAGATCAGCTATAATTTCTTCTCATTTGTTTTACCCACATAGCACAGTCATGCAAACTCCGCGAATCGAGCCTCCAAAAGACCTGCAACCCGTTTACGGCTACCGAAAGTTTTGGGCTGAATGCTTGGGCCCTGCACCTGAACTACCGATGAGCCGCGCAGAGATGGATGCATTAGGTTGGGATAGCTGTGACATCATCATCGTTTGCGGCGACGCCTATGTCGACCATCCAAGCTTTGGCATGGCAGTAATTGGCCGCGCTCTTGAAGCACAGGGCTTTCGTGTCGGCATTATTGCGCAGCCTGATTGGCGCGATAAACAAGCTTTTATGGCGCTAGGCGAGCCGAATCTATTTTTTGGCGTCTCCGCCGGCAATATGGACTCGATGATAAATCGCTATACCGCTGACCATAAAGTCCGTAAAGATGATGCCTATACTCCAGGCGGCACGGGTGGCAAACGACCAGACAGAAGCACATTGGTTTACGCTCAACGCTGCCGCGAGGCCTATAAGCACTGCCCAATTGTTTTGGGCGGCATCGAAGCAAGCCTCCGACGACTCGCCCATTATGATTATTGGAGTGATAAAGTTAGACGCAGCGTGTTAGTTGATGCAAAAGCCGACATGCTCGTATTTGGTAATGCTGAACGCGCCATCATCGAGATCAGCCACCGCTTGGCGCAAGGTGAATCCATAAGCGACATTAGTGATATTCGCGGCACCGCGTTTTTAGCGCCACAGTTGCCAGATGATCGCCAAATCGTTGATTCAACTCAGATTGATATGCCAGGCCGAATTGATGAGATTCCCTCACCGTATCAAAGCGAAAATACCGACCAAGCCGACAGCTCTAGCGCCGCATCGACTGAAAATACTAGCTGCGCCTACAATACCGCTAATCAACAGCCTGCATCAGCCACATCTAATGCCGTTCAGGTCATGGATATGGCGAAGCTGAATACCAAGCCGGCAGCAAAAAAGCCCTTTCGCAGTAAGAACGCGATCATTCGCCTGCCTGATTTCGAACAAGTCAAGCAAGATAAAGCGCTTTATGCCCACGCCTCACGCGTATTCCACCAAGAAACCAACCCTGGTAATGCCCGTATCTTGGTTCAGCGTCATGGCGACAAGCTGGTATGGGTTAACCCGCCACCGACGCCGCTCAGCACTGAAGAAATGGATTGGGTGTTTGAACTGCCCTACACGCGCAAGCCACATAGTCATTATGGCGATGCTAAAATCCCTGCCTACGATATGATTCGTTTTTCCGTCAATATTATGCGCGGTTGTTTTGGTGGCTGCTCATTTTGCTCAATCACCGAGCACGAAGGGCGGATTATTCAAAATCGCTCGCAAGATTCCATCTTGCGCGAAATTGAGAATATTCGTGACAAGACCCCTGGCTTTACCGGCACGATTTCTGATCTTGGCGGGCCGACAGCCAATATGTGGCGTCTGCATTGTGTTGATGAAAAAATTGAAGCCAGCTGCCGCAGGCCAAGCTGCGTCTACCCTGGCATTTGCAGCAATCTGAATACCGACCAAACACCGCTGATTGAGCTTTACCAAAAAGCTCGTGATATTGACGGTGTAAAACGCGTATTAATTGCCTCAGGCCTGCGCTACGACTTAGCGGTTAAAACGCCAGCGTATGTGAAAGAGCTTGTCACACATCACGTTGGCGGCTATCTCAAAATTGCCCCAGAACATACCGAAGACGGCCCATTGTCAAAAATGCTAAAGCCTGGCATGGGCACTTACGACGAGTTTAAACGGCTTTTCGATAAGTACTCGAAAGAGGCTGGTAAAGAGCAGTACTTAATACCTTATTTCATTGCGGCTCACCCTGGCACCACCAGCAAAGATATGATGCTGCTTGCCGTTTGGCTCAAGCAAAATGGTTTTCGCGCCGACCAGGTGCAAACGTTTTACCCCTCGCCAATGGCCAGTGCAACCACCATGTACTATAGCGAGTATGACCCCTTAAGACGACTGGACGGGGAGAAAGTGTTTATCCCTAAAGGCTTAAAGCAGCGCCGCCTGCATAAAGCCTTTTTGCGCTACCACGATCCTGAAAATTGGCCGATGCTACGTGAAGAGTTAAAGCGTCTAGGGCGTGAAGATTTGATTGGTAATAGTAAACGACATTTGATTCCGCGCGATCAGCCCAGAGGCTTAGCAGGACGAGGACAGCGATTCCTTACGCAGCATACAGGCTTACCACCGAGAGATAACGGCGGCAAAAAGGCCAGCACCAGACACAGCAAATCAAAACGTCGATAGCTGTAATGAAACTTGTCACTGCTAGCTGGTAACTGGTAACGACACTTAGCGAATCATGATAAAACTGGCCATGCGGCCGGTTTCACCATCGCGACGATAAGAAAACCATTGCTGCTCACTCAGAGTGCAGTACTTTCTGCCCGTAATATGAGTTACGCCTAGCTGGCGCAATCGCATTTTTGCAAGTCGATACAAATTTGCATAATACTTATACTCATGTCCGGCAACCGGCTTGAAGGCCTTGAGCGCATTCTCGCCAAAATCGCTATTCAAAAACGCCTCTTTAACGTCCTCACCTACCTCATATTGTCGCGGCCCAATAGCAGGCCCCAACCAGGCGAGCAAAGACTGAGGCTCAGCGTGCATAGCAGCCACCGTACTATCAATAACACCTGAGACCAGTGAACGCCAACCTGCATGAATAGCTGCAACCTGCTTACCCTGCGGATCGGTGAGTAAGATCGGCAAACAATCAGCCGTCATAATTGCCAACGCAATACCGGGCACAGCGGTTACCAATGCATCACCACGCGGCGTTGTGGCGAGGCTGTTGCGATCGGCCACAATAACTTTGCCACCGTGCACTTGATCCAGCCATTGAATATTCTGCGCTGGCAGGCGAAGATGCTGCGCAAGTAAGGCTCTATTGGCATTCACCGCGACCTGATCATCGCCAACGTGTAATGCCAGATTAAAACTATTGAAGGGCGGTAATGAAACACCGCCATAGCGGTTACTGACGCCGGCCACAACGGCATCGGGCGCAGACCAACTGGCTCGAATAAAACTCATACGCTACATCTCTTGATTATATGCTTCGCTCTCTTGCTTAACGACTGCTAGTAGAGACTGCATGTCATCAGCGATAGGAATTTCCCACTCGCAGTACTGATCATCTTCTGGATGATTCAGACCCAGCTTAAACGCGTGCAAAGCTTGGCGAGGAAAGCCCTGCAATGCCTTTATCAGATCCTGACTAGCAGCCTTGGGCAGCTTTGGCCTGCCACCATACAGTTTATCACCCAGTAAAGGGAATCTAGCGTGGGCCATATGCACCCGGATTTGATGCGTGCGCCCCGTCTCTAATTGACAACGTACCAAGGTATGTGCGCGATACTTTTCTACGACACGATAATGAGTAACTGCCTCTTTGCCACCAAATTCAAGCACCGCCTGCTTTTGTCGCTGGCTGGGGTGTCGCCCCAGATTGGCATTGACTGTAGCGCCGGCAGTAACTACCCCCTGAACCAGCGCATAATATTGTCTGCTAACGGTTCGCGCCTGCAGTTGTGTCACTAATGCATTGTGAGCGGCCAATGTCTTGGCAACGACCATCAAGCCTGTTGTGTCTTTATCAAGGCGATGCACTATGCCAGCACGGGGTAACTGCTCAAGTTGTGGACAATGAAATAATAAACCATTTAATAAGGTATTATCACGATGACCCGCCGCAGGGTGTACGACTAAATTCGCCGGCTTGTTCAGCACGATTAAACTATCATCTTCATAGATAATATCTAAACCGATCGGTTGCGCAGCTGCATCATCGACCTCTTTTGTCAGCACGGCATTGATCTGCAAGGTTTGACCTAAACACACTTTGTCTTTGCTTTTCAGTACTTCGCCATCAACCGTTAAAGCGCCTTGCTTGATCCAAGTTTGAATCCGCGAGCGGGAGTATTGCGCAAACAAAGTGGCTGCGACTTTATCAAGCCGAAGTTGATCCATAGATTCTGGAACAGACGCGGTTAATTGAATCGATTCACTTGCAGACATAGCTTTCTTTCTCAAAAACAGCCGATCATTATAATGGCAAATAACAAATTTGTCGGCCTATAACGCAGTTTACCTTGGGTTGCCGAGCAAGATATGCTTAAATATTGTACCTCGAAGAATAACAATGACACCTTAATTAGAGTTTTACTATGCAGCGCTTAGCCTCCCTATTTTTATGCTTACTTTTAAGCTTCTGTGCCGGGCAAGGTAAATCACAATATGACTATTACAGCGAAGATCAGCTGTATGAACAAGCCCGCAGGCTAATGATTGATGGTCGCTTCGCTCAATCGGCCGAACTCTACCAAATGTTAGAAACCCGTTTCCCGTTTGGCCAGTATGCTGAACAATCACAGCTTGAAATCATCACCGCTTACTATCAGGCCTATGATTACGAATTGGCGATGACTGCGGCAGACCGCTTCATCCGACTGCACCCTGATCACCCAGAAGTTGACTATGCTTACTATTATCGTGGCCTAGCGCGTTTTGATATGAATCGCAGCTCCTTAGATAAGTTTTTCAATATCGATTTATCCAAGCGCGACCCAGGACTGGCACAAGAGTCGTATAACGACTTTTCAGAGCTGGTGAATAAATTTCCAGACAGCCGCTTTGCTGCAGACTCATTAGGCCGCATGCGGTTTTTACGCAATCTGATGGCCAGACACGAAGTGCATGTTGCCAATTATTATTTCAAGCGCGGGGCCTATCTTGCTGCGGCTAACCGCGGAAAATACGTGATTGAGAATTTTCAAGAATCTCCTGCCGTCAGTGATGGGCTAGCGGTCATGGCTCAAGCCTACAGCCTATTAGGTATGAATGATTTATCAGCTCAAAGTCTGTCGCTGCTAAAACAAAACTATCCCGGTCATGAGGCGATTGCCGACAATGGTCAGCTGAACAGTGAGTTTAAGCTTGAGCAGGCGGAAGCTTGGCGCTTAGAAAACACCGGTACGCGTGTGTTTAGCCAGCCAAACCCACCAGCATTTGATAATCGCCGCAGCTAGCACCTTGAGTTTGTGACTAGACTGCAATCTTTGCAGCCAATATTCGCCGGATTGGCGCTTGGTTTTTAGCCAATTTGGTTTAAAATCAGCTAAGTTTTTATCACAGCGGTTGATGTATATGCTTGTTAACAGCCCCGAAATTATCCAAGCCATGCGTGTTTTACCTGAGATCGACCCAGCCGCTGAGGTTGAACGACGCAGTCAATTCATTGCCGACCAGCTTCAAGCCTCTGGCTGTAAAAACTTAGTATTAGGTATTTCCGGCGGCATTGATTCTGCTACCTGTGGCCGCTTAGCGCAGCTCGCCGTCAATAAATTAAATACCGCAGCAGACTGCACAGATTTCAAGTTCGTCGCGGTACGCCTTCCTTATGACAGCCAACTCGATGAAGACGACGCCCAACTATCCATTGGTTTTATTCAGCCAAGCTTAACGACCACGCTCAACGTTAAGCAAGGCGCCGATAGCATCCACCAAGAAACCACTGAAGCATTACAGTCACTTGGCCTACTTGAACAGCAGAGCGAACACCAAATTGATTTCGCCAAAGGTAATGTTAAAGCAAGAACACGAATGGTTTTGCAATATGAACTGGCTGCCCTTTTGCCCGGTGGCGGCTTGGTGCTCGGCACAGATCATTCTGCTGAAAATATTACTGGGTTTTATACTAAATGGGGCGACGGCGCCTGCGATATTGCCCCATTGTTTGGCTTGAGCAAGCGACAGGTGAGGCAGATTGCCAGCTTTTTAGGCTGCCCAAATACATTAATTGAAAAAGCCCCTACTGCTGATCTTGAGACCCTCAACCCACAAAAAGCGGATGAGTCGGCACTGGGTTTAAGCTATGATCAAATTGATGATTTTCTCGAAGGCAAATCAGTCAGCAGCAATGTTGAACAATCCTTAGTGAAAATTTATAACCGAACTGAGCATAAGCGTCAGCCTATCCCAACCATATACGATTAAGCATATTCGATGACCGATATTCGACTGATTGCTTACAATCACTATTTCACGCGCCTAATTCAACATCATTAGGCAGTTAATACTGATACTTACTTTCTTTGACATAATTTTTAGCGTCTAAGGCTTTTTATGAAAGGTTATTCCGGCACAAAGAATTCAGCAAGTAACGAATCAGCGTCTATCCGTCTCAGCAATAAACCAGGCCGTAAAGGTCTCAAACGGATTATTTGGGCTGGCCTATATTCGGTAAAAGGCATACGCGCAGCATGGACTCATGAAACTGCATTTCGGCAAGAATTAAGCCTTATACTGCTATTGTTGCCTGCGGCATTTTGGTTAGGTCAAACTGCACTTGAGCAAATCATATTAATTCTGCCGTTGTTTTTGATCGTGATTATTGAGTTAATCAACTCTGCCATTGAGGCGGTTGTTGACCGCATCAGTGATGAGCAGCACAAACTCTCAGGACGAGCTAAGGATATGGGCTCAGCAGCTGTCATGTTTAGCTTAGTGCTGGCTGTAATTTGCTGGACCTTAGTAGCATGGCAGCGCTTTGGCTAGCAATACTCAGCATGAACAGAACTTGAGAAAACAAAGCACATCAGATAAATAGCACTGCTTAATAATCACTGCTGATTAAAGCTAGAACCATCCATCTCATTATTCTTTAAATGACTGCAGACTCCTATTATGGCAAAACTCAGCATCGAGCTTCCCAAATCATTTTCTTTTAAGACAGAAATCCCAGTACTTATTCAACACGTGAACCGCGCTAATCATTTGGCTAATGAGCATTTAGTAGCCATGCTCAACGAGGCTAGAACTCGTTTTTCAGCAAGCCTAGACTGGTCTCAAAGCGTGACTCAGCGTGAAAATTTTATTAACGCCGATCTAGCCGTGATTTATAAAGCAGAGGCACATTATGGTGATGAACTTATCATTGAAGTGGCCGCCGCAGACTTTTCGCGCTTTGGCTGTGACTATCTGTACCGCGTCAGCAAAAAGGCTGATGGACGCTTAGTTGCCATAGCAAAAACTGCGATGCTGCACTTTAATTATCAGCTGAAACGCCTAGAACCGGTGAGCCCTTGTTTTGCCTCATTATTCCCGCCTGAAGACAAAGGTTTTGATTGACAAGACTGGTGCAAATATGAATAATTTGCGACCTTGATTTTTATCTACACTTTTTCTAGCGACAATATCGCTAAACTGAGAGGACAAACACCGTGGCAAATTCTCCACAAGCAAAAAAACGTGCTCGCCAAGCAGTCGTGCGTCGTGCCCGTAATGCAAGCCAGCGCTCTATGGTTCGCACCTATATCAAAAAAGTTATTTCGGCGATTGCTGCAGGTGACAAAACCGTCGCCACCGAGGCTTATGCTGAAATGGTNCCTGTGCTAGACCGTATGGCAGACAAAGGTATTTTTCACAAGAATAAAGCTGCACGTTACAAGAGCCGCCTAAACGCTCAAATCAAAGCACTCGCTTAATTTTCTTGTAAGAGCAAGAGCAAGAGCTGCAACGGTTAAAGATAACGACAAACTCAGCAGCTCTTATCGCAGCCCTAATCTAAGCTAGCCCAATGAACCAAGTGTTTTCGGTAAACTCAATAGCTTAGCTCTTAGTCAAATTATTGCTTATTACCATAAAAAAGCAGGCTGATCGCCTGCTTTTTTGTACTTACTCATTTGTATTACTATTTATGGGTAACTATTTATCGCCGCCTACGCCGAGCTTTTTAAGCTATAACAAGATGAGATTATCACAGTGCATTAACTCATCTGCGACTCGGTAGCCCAGCAGTCGAACCATATCCTCACTTTTTTGGCCTAAAAGCTTGGCTGCGTCAGTGCTGGGGTAATTAATCAGCCCCTTAGCAATCGGCTCACCCAATGCATCTACGCACTCGACAATATCGCCCTTATTAAACTGCCCTTTGATCGCCGAAACGCCGACCGGCAGTACTGAAACACCACCTTGTCGAACAGCCCGCACAGCACCCGTATCCAGCTCAATCTGCGCTACAGCCGTCAAGCTAGCCAACCATAGCTTACGCGCTTCGAGAGGCGTCGCCTGATCACTTTTAAGTAAGGTGCCAAGCGATGCATTTTTGTCTGCATCCATGAGCTCCAGCAATACCTGTGGCAGCCGGCCACCAACAATAACTGTATCGGTGCCTGAACGAGAAGCAAGCCGTGCGGCCTGAACCTTGGTTGTCATACCGCCACGACCTAATTCACCGCCACCACCGGCCATGCTGAGCAGCCTAGCATCATTGGCCGGGGTTTGAAAAATAGGTTCTGCGTCAGCAAAATGCCGAGGATCTTTGGTATACATAGCATCTTGATCGGTCAAGATCACCAGCAGATCGGCATCTATCAAGTTGGCCACTGCTGCTGCCAATGTATCGTTATCACCAAAACGAATCTCTTCGGTTGCAACCGTATCGTTCTCATTGACGATAGGAATAACACCGAGCTGAATCAGTGTCTGTAAGGTATTTCTAGCATTCAAATAGCGCGGACGATTCGATAAATCATCATGCACTAACAGCACTTGTGCAGTATGTTTAGCAAACTGACTAAATGCGCTCTCCCAACTTTGCACCAGTCGCATTTGACCCACTGCCGCAGCCGCCTGCAGCTCACTCAGTGATTCTGGCCGCTGCTGCAAACCCAGCCGCACCATGCCAGCAGCGACTGAACCAGAAGAGACGATAACCAACTCTTTACCCTTGGCAATCAGTTCAGCCATTTGTGCAACCCAGTCGACGATAGCCTGATTATCTAGACCCTTACCATCATCGGTAAGCAATGCGCTGCCAATTTTTACCACAATCCGTTTTGCATTCGCCAAAGCTAAGTTTTGAGCTTCTGTTCGCATTACTGCACGTACTCCACATCAACATCCCAGTCATCGTCATCCCAATCATCCCAGTCATCGTCACTGGCATCTGCAGATCGCTTGGCTCGCGCCAAATCGCGGGCGCGCATAATCGTTTCACGCCCTTCCTGCTGTACTTGGCGCAGCTCGTTCATTTGCGCTTCGGCAAAATCTGCCTGCTCGAGCTGGTCTCGATAGTCTTCGATGTAAGCCATAATGTCATAACAAAGCTGATCAAGCGCAGCTTTATGCTCAGTACCTAAGGCCGAGATAACATATACGGGACCCTGCCAATCAAGCGCCGCAATAATACGCTCGACACTGGCCTGCGCGTCTGCATCGCTAATCAGATCGGCTTTATTAAGCACCAGCCAGCGATCTCGCTCAGCCAAAGTGGGGCTAAACTGCATAAGCTCTGACACAATCACCGCGGCATGCTCTTCAGCCGTGCCCTCATATGGCAACAGGTCAACAATATGCAGCAGCAAGCGTGTGCGCGCGATATGCTTTAAAAAGCGAATTCCTAGACCATGACCCTCTGCCGCCCCCTCGATCAAACCGGGTATATCCGCTACTACAAAGCTGCGATATTGACCCATTTTTACAACCCCGAGATTGGGCGTTAAAGTAGTAAACGGATAATTAGCTACTTTAGGCTTAGCCGATGAGATAGCACGAATCAGGCTCGATTTGCCCGCATTGGGTAAACCCAGTAGACCCACGTCAGCCAGCACATTAAGCTCTAAACGGACTTCCCGAGCCTCACCAGCCGTGCCAGGTATAGTTTGCCTCGGTGCGCGATTGGTTGAAGATTTAAAATGGGTATTACCTAAGCCCCCTTTACCGCCTCTGGCGATCAGCAGCTGATCACCAGGCTGAGTTAAATCACCAATCATTTCTTGGGTCTCGTCATCAAACGCGACTGTACCAACAGGCACTTTCAACACCAAATCTTCGCCAGCTTTTCCTGAGCAGTTTCTGCCCTTACCTGGCTCACCTGACTGCGCGCGATAGAGCGGTTGATAGCGATAGTCAACCAGCGTATTAAGCGCCTCGTCAGCCTCTAAGATAATCGAGCCACCCTTTCCACCATCACCGCCATCAGGGCCGCCTTTGGGAATGTATTTTTCACGTCGAAAGCTCATGCAGCCATTGCCACCATTGCCAGCGCTAATTTTAATCACGGACTCATCAACAAATTTCATAATAATCCTCTAAGGCCACGTGAAGCAGACGTGAACGGGCTATTGATCATACGACTAAGACGATCAATTTAGCAAAACTATAACACTAAAAAAACAAAACCCCGCGATGCATAAGCAAGGCGGGGTCGGGAACTACAAACCGAGTTTATGCAACAACAGAAACGTATTTGCGGTTTTTAGGACCTTTCACTTCAAATTTTACTGCGCCATCTTGGGTCGCAAATAAGGTATGGTCTTTACCCATGCCAACGCCATTACCTGCGTGGAATTTAGTGCCACGTTGACGAACGATAATATTTCCAGCCACTACTGCCTGACCACCAAAGCGCTTCACACCAAGGCGTTTACTAATACTATCGCGACCGTTACTCGTACTACCACCAGCTTTCTTATGAGCCATGATTGATACTCCTTAAATCAGTTTCGGTTAAGCAAAAAGCTTTATGCTTGGATGCCGGTAATTTTTACTTCGGTGAACCACTGACGGTGGCCCATTTGTTTCATGTGGTGCTTACGACGCTTAAATTTCACAATTTTTACTTTTTTGTGACGACCATGAGCAACGACTTCTGCCGTCACTTTTGCACCTTCAACCACTGGCGCACCAATTTTAACGTCTGCGCCTTCGCCAACCATAAGTACTTCGTCAAACTCAATACTTGCCTCGGTTGCGGCGTCAATTTTTTCAAGCTTAAGGGTTTCACCCTCAACTACACGGTGTTGTTTACCACCACTTTTAATCACTGCGTACATAGTTACATTCTCTATACGAAATTTATTTAACAGCCTATTGGCAACCTCAAGCTAAAAACCACGCTCCAGTGCTCGGCGCTGATAGGCACTGACCAATGTCAGTTTTCTGAGGGCGGGCATTGTATGCAAAAAAACACAGGCTGACAAGTGTTTTCATGTTTAATCATCTGCCATCAATTTATACAAGAAATGGCCAGCAAAAAGCTTTAAAATAGCCCGCTATTAGCACTCTCAAGTAGGCAAGCAAACCGCTGCTAGCGCTGCAATTTTCAAGTCGTGCTAAGCAATATGGGATATTGGCAAAGTTAACGTAGTTTTACCATGATGGACAAGATTCGACTGCTGCTAGAAGCAGAAATCACTCAGTTAGACCGATTAATAGTTGAGCAACTGCAATCGCGTGTCGATTTAGTAGAAAATATTGGCCACTATATTACCGATGCTGGCGGTAAACGACTTAGACCGCTGTTGGCCTTACTTGTTAGCCGAACTAGTCAGTCAGCAACGCCTCAGGATATTATTGCCTTTGCAGCCGTGATTGAATTTATTCATACCGCCACCCTATTGCATGATGATGTTGTCGATTTGTCAGAATTGCGACGAGGTAAACCAACCGCGAATGCAGCATTTGGCAATGCACCCAGTGTTTTAGTTGGCGACTTCATTTATTCGCGTGCTTTTCAAATGCTGGTAAAGATTGGCAGCATGGACCTCATGCAGCTGATGAGTAACACGACTAATCAAATAGCTGAAGGTGAGGTACTGCAGCTCAGCAAAGCCGGAGACAGCTCGACAACAGAAGCTGACTACTTGCAGGTCATTACCGACAAGACCGCCATTTTATTTGCCGCTGCGCTACAAGGGACCGCGATGCTGCTCAATCGTCCAGCGCCTGAGCAACAAGCTATGTACGACTATGGTTTAGCCTTGGGCATTGCGTTTCAGGTGGCTGATGACATTTTAGATTATCAAGGCGATGCTGCCATCATGGGTAAAAATGTTGGTGATGATTTGAACGAGGGTAAACCGACTTTACCGTTGATCTATACCATGGCCCATGCAAAAGCCTCAGATGCAGCACTTATAGCCAACGCTATCGAGCAAAAAAGCAGTGCCGATATTGAGCAAATTTCACAGCTGATTCAAACACACGGCGCCTTAGAATATTGCAAACGTTTTGCCAATCAGTATGTCGATCAGGCCAAGCATGCCTTGCAGCTGATTGACGACAGTGCTGCCAAGACAGCCCTGGTTGACCTAGCTGACATGGCGCTTAATCGAGTCAAATAGTCCTTGCCTTGTCTGCAAAATGATTGCGCAGGCGCCAGCTATGCAGCGCCGAACAGTTTTTGTTTCAAGTATTCTCTCAGCGTTTGTATCCAGACATAAAAGCAAGGGATTAAAAACGTACCCAGTAACAATACTGCCAACATGCCGGCGCAAACCGTGATACCTAAGGACATTTGCGAAAACATGCCCGCACCCTTAGCAAATACCAGGGGTAAGATACCTAAAATAAACGATAAGGCGGTCATATTGATTGCCCTAAAGCGCAAAGTTGCTGCGTATTCAGCTGCGGCGGCAATATCTTGTTGATGCTGTTCGCGCTGCACTCGAGCGAATTCAACAATCAGAATGGCGTTTTTCGAGGCCATGCCAATCAATAAAATTAAACCAATCTGCACGTAGAGATTTAACGATAGGTTTACCGCTAATAAAGCGGCCATGCTGCCTGCCAGAGCAATCGGCAACACCATCAGAATAGAGATAGGAATCGACCAGCTTTCATACTGCGCGACTAAAAATAAGTAGATAAAAATCAGTGCCAGTGCGAAGGCTATAATCGCCATATTGCCAGCTTTTAACTGCTCAAAGGCCTGCCCTGTCCACTCATATCGAAAGCTGCCTGGCAAAGACTCAGCCAGCTGTTCAAATACTTGAATGGCTTCACCCGTCGCATAACCTTGCGCCACATTGGCATTGATAATACCCGCACGAAATTTATTGTATCGCCAAACATTTTCAGGACCTAAAACGGGCTCGATCGCAACTAAATTAGTCAGCGGTATCATCTCGCCCGACTGCGAACGCAAATAAAATTTGTCCAGATCATCAATCGCATCGCGGAACTCACTGTCCGCCTGCATAATAACTTGGTAGGTCTGGCCAAATTTATTGAAGTCATTGATATAGCTTGAGCCCAATTGACTTTGCAAAGTAGCAAAAATCTCTGTTAACGAAATACCTAAAGTCTTGGCCTTAACCCGATCAACATCAATAAAATATTGTGGCACATTGGCTCTAAATGCCGTGAAGGCGGTCTCTACCGCAGCTTGCTGGCTACTATCGATAACGAGATCGCGTAAATTTTCAGATAATAAGGCATAGTCCTGACCTAAGGTGTCTTCTAAAACAAACTCAATCCCGCCAGTAGAACCAACACCAGGAATAGGCGCCGCAGGGATGGCCATCACCTGTGCCTCTAACACTTCACGAGCAGCGCGCTGATTGACGCGCTTTATTGAGTTAAACACAATACCTTGCATACCGTCAGCAAAGCGCTCATCCCAGGGCTTCATCACTACAAACATAACAGCCGAGTTAGACTGTGAAGCACCGGTGAAAATGCCATAGCCGGTGATCGCGGTCACCGACTCGACATATTCATCCTCTTGCAAGATAGTTTCAACTTGTTTCACAACGTCCTGGGTGCGAGACAATGACGATGCATCCGGCAGCTGCACAGAAACAATGAATAAGCCTTTATCTTCATAAGGCACAAAATCTTGCGGTACCGAGCGAAAGCCATGACCCATGATGGCAATCACGGCAACAAATACCAGCGCAGTAACCACGGAGCGGCGAATGAAAAAACTGACACCACGGCCATAAGCCTGCGTAATGCGATCAAAAATACGATTAAAAGCCTGATACCACTTGGCCGGCTTCATATCTGGCTTTAATAATAAAGAGCATAAAACTGGGCTTAAAGTCAGCGCATTAATACTTGATATCAATACTGATATACAAATCGTTAAGCCAATTTGCGAATACATCTGCCCGCTGATACCGGGCAGTAAGGTTACCGGCACAAACACCGCTAACAACACTAAGGTCGTGGCGATGACCGGGCCAGTTACTTCAGACATCGCTGCTCGCGTTGCCTGCACGGGGGTTTCATCGGGGAAGTTGTGCATGCGTCGCTCAACGTTTTCGATAACCAGAATGGCATCATCAACCACAATACCGATCGCCAATATCAAACCAAATAAGGTTACAGTATTGATACTCATACCGAGAAGGTTTAACACGGCAAAAGTACCAATCAAGGATACTGGAATCGCAATTGCCGGCACCAATGTCGCGCGTAAGCTACCTAAAAACATAAAGGTAACCAGAATTACCAATACAACCGCCTCATACAGCGCTTCAATAACCTGATCGATAGAGACACGCACATAACGCGTGGTGTTGTAACTTGCCTGCCAGGTCAAACCGTCAGGAAAGTTTTGCTCAAGCGCTTGCATTTTTGCAATCACCATCTCTTCCGAGGCCAGCGCATTCGCATCAGGCGTTAAATATAGGGCAACGTTGATCGCAGGCTTATTATCTAGCTCGCCTAACACCGCATAACTGGCCTGCCCGAGCTCAACTCTTGCAATATCGCGCATGTAGATTTGCGAGCCATCATTGGCAGAGCGAACCACGATCGATTCAAATTCGTCTTTATCGGTTAAACGCCCCTTGGCTCGCAAGGCATATTCAGTAGATACATCTGCGGCAAAGGGCGGTGCACCAACACGCCCGACCGGCACCTGTATATTTTGTTCTTGCAAGACTTGCTGAACATCAGCAACCGTGACTCCCAAGGACGCCATTTTTTCTGGGTTTAACCATAAACGCATAGAATAGTCAGCGGCACCAAGAGTGACCGCCGAGGCGATGCCGGGAATACGCTGCAGCGCTGGCTCAATATTGATTTTTGAATAATTCGACATAAACAGATAATCGAGCGAACTATCAGGTGAATTCAGATTCACAATCATTAGCATATCGGGCGACTGTTTAGCGATAGACAAACCATACTTTCTGACATCGGCAGGCAGTTTTGGCTCGGCCGTTTTCACCGCATTTTGCACTCTCACTAAGGCCATATCCGCATCTTGCTCAAGCTCAAAAGAAATCGCCAAGCTATAGCTACCGGCATTCGAGCTAATTGAGCGCATATAAGTCATACCCTCAACACCATTCACGGCATCCTCAATCGGCCCCGCCACAGTTTGTTCAATGACTTCTGAAGATGCACCGGGGTACTGTGCTGCAACCACCACCTGGGGTGGTGCAATATGCGGATATTCGGCAATCGGCAAGATGGAGAGAGAAATCAAACCAGCAATGGTGATAATCATCGAAATCACCAGGGCAAATTTGGGACGTGTCAAAAAGAAATTGCTGATCATGGTCGTTAGCGCCCTTTGATGCAGTATTAGATAAAAATGGGTTAAGGCGTGTCTGACGCTGCCGCATCAGCAGCCTGAGTGGGATCTAAAATACTCACTTGCAAACCGGGTCGAACTGACTGCAAGCCTTTAATAATGATGCGCTCACCAGGCTCAATACCCGACAAGATAAATACATTTGTGCCTTCTCGATCACCCACTGTGACATTGCGTCGCTGTACCGTGCTATTGGCATCGACAGAAAATAAGTAGTCACCTTGCTGATCCTTCATGAGCGCTGCCTGTGAAATTCGCACCACATCACGCACGGTTGGAGTTTTCACAATCGCCTTAACATACTGACCTGGCACTAGAAAGCCATCGGCATTTGGGATATCAGCACGCATAGCAATTGTTGCCGTTTGTAAGTCGATATGATTGTCGATAAAAGTGATTTCACCGGCGTCTGGATAAGCCTCGCCATCGCTTAATTCTACAAACACTTTTACTTTTTCTGGCGACGCACCCGCTTTTACCTGCTCCATACGCTGACGCTTGGCCATTAAATAGGTATTTTCATCTACCTTAAAGGACACCTGAATCGGGTCAAGACTTTTTACCGTGGTTAAGGCGGCAGACTGCGGCCCCACCAGATCGCCTACGTCGACCGATTTTGCGCCAACATAGCCTGCAATCGGCGAGGTTACCGTAGCATAGTCTAGATTAAGCTGAGCCGACTTGATTTGTGCCTCAGCTAAGGTCACATTTGCCTTGGCATCTAAGTATTGACCTTCAGATCGGTCAAAATCGGCTTGCGAGATGGTNCCTGATTTGACCAATTTTTGGCTGCGCAGAAAGTTACGCTTGTTGGTAGTAAACTTTGCCTGNGCCGCTTCCAGCTGTGCCTCAGCTTTGGCCAAGTCGGCGGTAAACGGCTCATTATCAATTTCAAACAGCACATCGCCGGCATTGACCCACTGCCCTTCGGTAAAGCTTCGGCTAACAATAAAGCCTGACACCTGTGCAGAAATATCCACTTTCTCACGAGACTCCAAACGGCCAACAAAACGGTACTGGCCATTGTAGGGAGACAGCGCCGCAACTTCAGTGACAACCTCAGGCAAGCTTGGCGCAGTCACTTCGTCACTCTTACCCCCGCATGCCGTGAGCTGCAGTAACACAGCAAAAAAGCCAGAAAATACGGTAAATTTCAACATATGCATCCCTTTTCGCAATTATCAGTTTGACGCACTGCCAAAGCGTCAATACTCAAACTTATTCGATTATGTTAATGTGAGATAAGTTTTAAAAGGATAGCGTTTTAATCAGTTCATGGCTACTTTTGTCGTTGGTGATTTACAAGGGTGTATTGCACCACTTATCGAATTACTGAAACAGGTTAATTTTAACCCGCATAGCGACCAGCTTTGGTTAGCGGGCGACTTAGTGAATCGAGGTCCAGAATCACTAGCAACTTTACGATACCTTTATGATTTAGATCGTCAGCATCACTGTATTCAGCTTGTTTTAGGTAATCATGACCTGCACTTATTAGCCTGCGCGCTAACTGACCGAGCACCGAAAAAATCAGATACTTTCAACGACATTCTCAACGCTAGCGACAAAGATGTATTGATCAACTGGTTATTAACACAGCCATTGTTTGTGCACCAGCACACTATCGCGATGGCGCATGCTGGCATTCACCCGCAGTGGGACTTCGATACGGCGCAGCAACTTAACGATGAGGTCTGCCATGTGCTTCAAAGCGATCAAGCGCCTGAGTTTTTTCGCCAGATGTATGGCAATACGCCGGATTATTGGCACAGTGAATTAAGCGGCATAAATCGTTTACGC
>JABSRR010000037.1 GCA_013215025.1 Pseudomonadales bacterium | reverse complement strand
TCGGGTGCCGCATAGCAGGCAACAGAAAATTGCCAGAAGGGGTTATCAAGTGCGGCCGATGTTTTTGAGCTCATACTATTATTGAATGCTTTATTTTACTGCGCATCAGCTATAATGCGCGCCATGATAGAATTACAAGCCGTGCAAATACAGCGCGCCGGACAAGTCTTACTCGATAATGCCACGTTTTCACTGCATGCTAAACAGTGCATGGGCATTATTGGTATGAATGGCTGCGGCAAATCGTCATTATTTCAAGTGTTACTGCAACAGCTAAGCATTGATCAGGGCAATATTTTTATCCAGCCACATTGCCGCATTGCCCATATGGCGCAAGAAATTCAGCATACCAAGCGATGCGCACGCGACTATGTGCTGGATGGCTTTACTGAACTAAGAGCATTGCAAGCCGAATTAGCCCGGGCTGAGCAAGCCGAAGATCATCATGCCATCAGTCAGACGTTAGCATCGCTNGATGAGATTGAAGCTTATCAGAGTAAACATCNNGCTGAGAGTATTTTGGCCGGCCTTGGNTTTCGTCATGANGANTANGACCGAGCAGTCAGTGATTTTTCCGGTGGCTGGCGTATCCGTTTAAATCTGGCACAGGCACTGTTTTGCCCTGCCGATTTATTATTACTTGATGAACCAACCAACCATTTAGATATTGAGGCGATTCAATTTTTGGAACAGTGGCTGCAGCGTTTTACCGGCGCAGTGCTGTTGATTTCTCACGATCGTGATTTCATTGATAGTTGCTGTCAGCGTATTGCGCATATCGAACAGCAGCGGCTCACTGTTTACAGCGGTAACTACAGCGCATTTGAACGCCAGCGCGCAGAGCATATGCAGCAACAAGCAAGCTTGCAAAAACAGCAGCAGCGTCGCGAGAAAGCACTGCAGCAATTTATTGATCGCTTTAAGGCTAAAGCCTCAAAGGCTAAGCAGGCTCAATCTCGCATTAAGGCACTGGAAAAAATGCAGCAGATTCAGGTGGTTCGAGCGCAATCGCCATATCAGTTCCAAATACCCTGCAGTGAAAAAATTAGCAGCCCCCTGATTAGCTGGCATGCAGTTGATGTAGGCTACCAAACGCAGCCTATTCTGCATCAATGTCAGCTGTCTATTCTGCCTGGACAGCGCCTCGGCCTATTGGGTGTTAACGGTGCGGGCAAATCCACCCTGATAAAAACCCTGGCGCAGTCAATTCCTGCCATTGCGGGCGAGCAAAGTCAGGGCGAGCATCTAAAGCTTGCTTATTTTGCACAGCATCAACTTGAAGCGTTAGATCTTCAGGCCTCAGCTTTATTACATATACAACGTCTTAGTCCTGATGCGCGCGAGCAAGAGATACGAAACTTTCTGGGTAGCTTTAATATTTTTGGCGATAAGGCCGTCAGCCCCATTGCACCTTTCTCGGGTGGAGAGAAAGCGCGTTTAGCACTTGCCTTGATCGCCTGGCAAAAACCTAACCTGCTATTACTTGATGAACCAACCAACCATCTCGATATCGCGATGCGCGAGGCCCTGGCGGATGCCTTGCAAAGCTATCAAGGTGCCGTGATTCTTGTATCGCATGATCGCTACTTACTACGTCACTGTGTAGATGAGTTTTTGCTGGTTGAAAACGGCCAACTACAATCGTTTGCCGGCAGCCTTGACGACTACCATGCGCTGCACCAGCAACAGACAAAGTCGGGCACTAAAAACCAAACCGCCACATCCCCCAGCAATAAAAAACAAGCGCGTAGTGACGCTGCTGCTAAACGAAAACAGCTCGCGCCATTAAAGAAAAAGGTTGATCAGTTAGAAAAAAGCATTGAAGATATTGATCAACAGCTGCAACAATTGCGCACACAGCTAAGTGATGCAGAACTATACAGTGAAGAGCGCAAAACTGAGCTGCAGCTTATCTTAACCGAAGAAGCAAAGCTGGTGCAGCAGTTGTCAGGCTATGAGACTGACTGGGAGCAAGCCCTTGAGGCTTTAGAATCACAGCAAAGCGATTAAAGAGATGTAAGCATGTTAGATACCTTAATGCAGGTCGATTATGACACGTTTATTCGCTGGGTTAGCTACTGGGGCTTATTCAGTCTTGCCAGCGCCTTAGGCATTCATTTCGCCAAACAGCTGCCGATGAGCAATCGCGTAGAAAATAGCATGATGCGCAAACTGGGTAGCATCGATAAACGCACCGGCTGGATTATCATGGAAATACCCATCCTATTGGTTGTAGGTGGCTTTTATTGGGTTGGTCATCAACCAATAAACACCTCGGTGGTGATGGTAATAGCCTTTATGGCGCACTACTTTAACCGCGCGATTATTTTCCCCCATCGCATCAAAGTAAAAGGTAAAACCATGCCTATCGCTTCGATGCTACTCTCGATGCTGTTCTATCTGATTAACGGCTATATTATCGGCTACTATTTTGGCCATTTACAAAGCTACCCTATCGAATGGCTGTATGATCCTCGCTTTATCATTGGACTCAGCTTATTTATCACGGGTTTTATCATCAATATTCAGTCTGACAATATACTGATCAATTTACGCAAGCCTGGCGAGACCGGCTATAAAATTCCACAAGGTGGCTGTTTTAGGTGGGTCTCATGTCCAAACTATATGGGTGAATGTATCGAATGGATTGGCTTTGCCATTATGAGCTGGAGCATACCTGGGCTGGTATATGCGGCTTGGGTTGTCTTGCCGCTGTATGCTCAAGCGGTAGGCTCGCATCAATGGTATCGAGAAACATTTGGCGACAGCTATCCAGCTGCCAGGAAAGCAATTATCCCGTTTATTAAGTAAAAGGCCTTATCTAGATTTTCATTTCTGATTTAGGCCTTTTACTTAATTGTTAGCTAAACTATGGCTTAAAAGCTATAGCTTACATCAGCCCCAAAGGTTCTGGGGTCACCATAATAGCTCACTGAATAGCGAAAGAATGGGTCTGGGTTAATCTGCGGAATGCCATTTAAACGATATTCTTCGTCAGTTAAATTCTTACCCCATATCCCCACTTCTAAGCTGTTATTTTGGCCAACGGCAATATCAGCCAGAGCGATGCGACCGTTTAAAATGGCATACTCTTCAGACTGCGTCACCAAAGCGCCTGGCTCATCCCGATAGAAGAACTGCTCATCGGTATAGCTATAATCAAAGCGGGCGCGTAATTCTGCAAAGCCTACATTATCAACATATTCAAGCCCTAATGCTGCTTTGTTCTCGGGCGCATAGGCAAAGGTCGCGGTATCTTTGAGCTGCGCACCCGACACTGGATCAACAAAATCTTTATAGTCGGCATCAAGATAGCTGTAGTTAAAAAATGCAGTAAAGCTATCCGTAATGGCTACTATGGTCTCTAACTCTAAGCCCTGTACCACTGATTTACCGGCATTCTCAACTTTTGAATAAAACGTCGTTGGGTCAAAAGACGAGATCTGTACATCCTTCACATCGTTTTGGAAAATCGCAATATTTGCCTGTACTCGACCGTCAGCCAGCTGTGACTTTAAACCTAACTCATAAGCAGTGAGTATCTCTTCATCATAAGGCGTTTCGGCAATTTCTTTGGTTGCCGCTTCTGCATTAAAGCCGCCAGCTTTCCAACCTTGCGACACTTTAGCGTACGTTGTGATATCGTCATTAACATAGTAATTCAGCACAACCGTTGGCGACACATTGTCCCAGCTCTCATCGGCCTTACTTGAGAATGGTGCTAAGGAAAAAGTTGCGCCAGCATCGGGGTGGTCGACGAAAGCTTCTTTTTCTTCTTGTGTCCAACGTAAGCCAAAGCTTAAGCCAATACTGTCGTTAACTGCCCAGTCAGCTTGACCAAATAGGGCATAAGAGGTGCTATCGGCGCCATAAAAATTTCTCACCACGGCTGCAGCAGGCGCACCAATATTAATAAAAAACGGATTTTCTACATCGACAGATTCGTCAAAGTAATATGCGCCTAAGACATAGTTCCAGTCGCCGCTAACGCCGACTAACTGAAATTCTTGCGAGCTCTGATCCTGGTCAACATCCCGCTTGGTATTAAAACCTAAAAAGGCTGAGCCATCGTAGTCGTTTTGATCAGCAAAGCTCAGTTCACGATAGGCAGTGATCGACTTAAACAATAAATCGTCGTTGATATCCCAGGCAATATTCAAGGTATGGCCAGAATTATCAGAGGTATCTTCACCAGCCCCGTCTAGACTACCCTCATCAGCACGGTCCACCTTGGCGGCAACAAACTTGCCACCTTTTAAAACCCCAGGCTCAAATTGGCCAAATGCCACCGTGTTATCGCGCTCTGCCATATCATAGGTATATTGCAACTCCACCGTGTCGCTAATATCTAGTAATGCAGAAATTCGTAAAGCTTCTGAATCTAACTTCTTGAACTCATCAATTTGCAATGGCGCAGCACCCGGAATGCCGGAGTTTTCATTATCATAAAAGCCATCGCGATCGCGTTTACTGTATGAAATCATCACACTGAGCATGTCGCTGATACGACCGGTATCAAAGGTCAGGCCAAACTCCGTATAGTTATAATTACCGGCAGCAACTTTGACTTTACCACCCATCTCTTCAGCAGGCTTACGGGTATACAAACTAAGCGCACCACCGGTGGTATTTTTACCAAATAAGGTACCTTGCGGGCCGCGCAAAATTTCAATGCGCTCTAACTCTGCGACGTCAAAAATACCGCCAACATTTTTTGCAATAAATACGCCGTCCATATACAGGCCAACCGATGGCTCCCAAGTAGCAGCCGGGTTGACTGCCGTTGCGCCACGAATCGCAATAGTCGCGCCGGTTGAACCGCCCGGTGACGGAGCAATTTGCACGTTCGGCGCGCTGGTGCCGACATCCGCAATATCTTTAATGCTTCTATCGTCAAGCTGTTGAGCATCAATGGCGGTAATCGCGACGGGCACGTCTTGTAAGTTTTGTTCACGTTTTTGCGCTGTAACGACTACTTCTTCGATAAAACCGGCTTCATCGTCTTGAGCCAGTACCACAGTACTCGATAGTGATGAAACAAGCGCAGTAGAAACCGCAACCGCCAGGCGATCACGTAAAAAGGGTACCATCATGGCCATAATTCCTTTTAATTAAGTGTTATTATTATTGCTGTCAGCGAAAGGCAATTATCTGCCGTTTAAAACGCTGTTAACTTCCTGTTGATGATTCTAATCAAACTTATAGTAAATGTGTAACCCGTTCAGTCATTAAAATGTAATGATTTTTTTAAAACTGCTGATAAACTCAAATATTCTTAGCGACGCAGATAGAATAGCCGGTGCCGAGCTCAGCATAGCTTTTGCCGGATTCACAGCACATTGATAAAAGGGATGATTTATGTCAATGCTTTCAGCCAGCCACCATTATTTTAATAAAGCTGCCGATGTATTACGCCTCAAAGATAAAATTCGCAGTATCTTACTTACCCCCAATCGCATCATTAAAGTCGAATTGGTTGAAGAAGCCGATAACGGTGAGCTCATGCATTACCAAGGCTTTCGGGTGCAGCACAATACCGCGCGCGGCCCCTGCAAAGGCGGGCTGCGATTTCACCCCAATATGGACGAAGACCATGCGGCCGCACTCGCCAATTTGATGACTTGGAAAACGGCTATTGTGAACGTGCCGTTTGGTGGCGCCAAGGGTGGCATTAATTGCGATCCGAAATCCCTTAGCAAGCATGAACTTGAACGCATAACCCGTCGCTTTGTTGAACAAACCAAAGAAGTGATTGGCCCAACCATCGACATTCCTGCGCCCGACGTCAATACTAACGCTGATGTTATGGCCTGGATTATGGATGAATACTCCAAACATAATGGCTTTTCACCAGGTGTTGTTACCGGTAAACCACTGCATTTATTTGGTTCAGACGGCCGAGAAGAAGCTACTGGACGCGGGGTTATGTATGCTCTAGAAGAGGCGCTTATCAGCCAAGGCAAGAAACTTGAGAATCAGCGCATTGCCATTCAGGGCTTTGGCAATGTGGGCAGCTTCGCCGCCTTATTAATGCATAAAAAAGGCGCAAAAATTGTTGCCGTCGCTGATCAATATACCGCTATTCGCAATGATAACGGCTTGAATATACCTGCCTTAATTGATTGGACAAGGTCAACTGGCAGCATCAAAGATTTTAGCGACGCCGAGGACTTCTCGCGCGACGATATCATTATTAGTGATTGCGATGTATTAATTCCGGCTGCACTTGAAGAAGCCATTACCGCTAACAATGCAGACGCCGTTAAAGCGAGCATTATAGTTGAAGCGGCCAATGGTCCAACCACGCCAGAAGCCGATGATATTCTGCATCAACGTGGAGTATTAATTGTACCCGACATTCTGGCCAATGCCGGCGGCGTAACTGTTAGCTATTTTGAGTGGGCACAAAATATTCAGCAATATCGTTGGGAGCGTGACCGAGTAGTCAGCGAACTTGAGAAATATATGCGCACTGCTTATCAAGATGTGTTAGCGACCTCAAAAGAGTTCAGTATCGACTTACGCACAGCAGCCTTTGTGTTAGCTATTCAGCGAGTCGGTCGGGCCGCCCTATCACGACGTACCGTGCAAGAAAAAATTAATCTTGATTAGCGAAACAGCAATGTAAAATACGTCTGGACCAAAACCACACATGACTGAATCTTTACTGTTAGCCTCGATATTATTAGTCTCTAGTGTGATTGCGGTTCCACTGGCCAACAAGTATGGCCTTGGCTCAGTATTAGGCTACTTAATCGCCGGCATTATCATCAGCCCAATACTGCATATCATGCAGGTCGACGTGATTGCATTACAACACTTTGCCGAGTTCGGCGTAGTCATGATGCTTTTTTTAGTTGGGCTTGAGCTTGAACCAAAAAAGCTCTGGCATATGCGGCATAAACTGCTGGGGTTAGGCGGCTTGCAGCTGATACTGAGCAGCGCAGCAATCATGCTTATTGCCATATTACTTGGCTATAGCTGGACTACCGCCTTAGCCATTGGGCTGCTACTCAGCCTATCCTCAACCGCAATCGTCTTACAAACGCTGAGCGAAAAACGCTTAATGCGAACCGACGGCGGGCAATCCAGTTTTTCTGTGCTGCTGTTTCAAGATATTGCGGTCATTCCGATCTTGGCGCTTATCCCACTTTTAGCGCTGCCCGAGCTTGCCGCCGAAGCCAGTACCGCACATAGCTCAGATGCAGGCATTAGCTTGGTTGAGGGCTTAGCGGCTTGGCAAGTCGGTTTAGCCACCGTACTTGCCATTGCCTTTGTGCTATTTGCTGGCTCATATTTAGCGCCGCTTCTATTTCGTTTTATCGCACTGGCCGGCCAGCGTGAGATGTTCACCGCCGCCGCACTGATGATTGTGATTGGCATCGCTTTGATTATGAGCTTGGTTGGCCTATCTCCAGCACTGGGTACTTTTTTAGCTGGGGTAGTACTTGCTAACAGTAACTACCGACATGAACTAGAGGCCGACATTAATCCATTTAAAGGACTATTGCTGGGATTATTTTTTATTACCGTGGGCGCCAGCATCGATTTCCAGCTACTGCACAGCGAATTTCTGAGCATTATCAGCCTCACACTAGGCCTGATTATCATTAAAGCTAGCGTGCTGTTTGGGCTGGCATATGTGTTCAAACTGCAGGGCTTTGATCGCTGGTTAATGGCCGTTGGGCTGGCACAGGCCGGCGAATTTGGCTTTGTACTGCTTTCTTTCTGTGTTGCTAACTATGTATTACCCGCCGACTTAGCCGCCCAGCTGCTGCTCGTGATCACGCTCTCGATGCTGCTAACACCGCTATGCTTTATTGCATTAGAAAAGCTGCAGGCAATCAAAGCGCGTCAACAGGCCCCAGCGGCAGATACTATTGACGAACAAAACCCTATTATCATCATCGGTCATGGCCGTTTCGGCGGTATAGTGAATCGTATTGTACGCGCCGCTGGCTTGCAAACCACGGTGATTGATTACAGTGCCGCACATTTAGAGATGATTACTCGATTCGGCATTAAGGCCTATTTTGGCGATGGTCGCAGCCCAGAGCTATTGCATGCTGCCGGCATAGAGCACGCTAAGCTGCTGGTGATTGCGATAGATGATAAAGACAGCATCACCGACATCACCCGCTACATCTACCAACACCAGCCACAAGTAACTGTGCTTGCGCGGGCGGTTGATCGTTTTCATGTTTATGATTTATGGGCCTTAGGTTGCCGCAATATTATTCGCGATACCTACGATGGATCATTGCGCATGGGGCGCAGCGTATTTGAAGAGCTGGGCTTCTCCGGCACGCAGGCACAGGCAATGATCGATGAGTTTCACGCACGTGACCAAAAGCTGATTAAAGAAACCGCCGACATTTATCGCAGTGATATACACCCCAGCGAAAACGCTGCGTATTTGGCCAAAGTAAAAGAATTTAATGCCCGCTGGAAAGATGAACTGCTTGGTCAATCTGAGGCCAACAAACCCGATCTCTAAATTTCAAACCGAATAGCAGGGCTGCATATTCCGCCTCAGCCTGAATCTTGATCATTGCACCTGAGCATTCACAAGCGCTTATTATCACAGCGCCGAAGGGCGTCGTTTAAAGGAAGAAGAAAGAAAAGAAAGCAGCGCCGCTGCATACTTGCCATCATGGAACCTTTGCCTAATTTTAGGCTCTAATGCTGCGACAACGGTTGGCTATAAGCCTTTTTAGCACTGCTAAACTGCAGTATGGCGGCGGCTCTCATACAGTACAGACAGTAAGTATACAGTGGGTGATTTATGCAATATTTTCTTGGCCTATCGGCAATACTGATCGCAGCAGCGCTTCTTCTATTACTTTGCACAGCCTGGCTGGTCGCGATCGGCGGCAGCGCCTCTGTGGTGCTTAGCAAAGGCATGATTGTGCTAGCTATTATAGGCGGCTTAGTGCTGGCCTCTCGTATTTTAAACTAAGCTTCACCGCCCAAGCGTAAGCGCCAGCATACTAGGACGAACAGCTATAATGCGATACCCCACCACAGTGCATAAACTGTTTGGGTCGGAGCCGATAATACTTATCTGCAATAACCTCTGATTGCTCAGCATAGGGCTGGCTTAATACCACCTGCAGCTCTTTAATCAAACTATAATCACCCTGCATCGCCTGCTGATACGCTGGAACTACCAGCCATTCACGCCAGGTATATTTGGGGTTAGTGGCTAGCATCTGCGCCGAAACCTCAGCAGCCTCAAACTCAGCCGTTACGGCTTGCCGCCAATCGTTTAACCAGCTTTGCAACTTTTGTTGATATTGATCAGAACTTGGTACATAAAAGCTAGGTAATAGCGATTCAACGTTGTGCGGCAGCTGCGACAGTTCGCGAAAAAACACGGTATAGTCAACTTCTGAGTTAGATAACAACTGTATCAAGCGCTGACACAGCTCAGCGTCATATTGCTTAAGCCCTAGCTTGCTGGCCCACATCGCCTCTAAGGAATGCAGCATTTTCTGCGCAAACTCTTCACGCACCTTATCTAATTGGCTTAGTTCGTCTGAACCCTCAGGTAATAAAGGTCGCAGCGATGCC
>JABSRR010000036.1 GCA_013215025.1 Pseudomonadales bacterium | reverse complement strand
TTTGATTGGATTCTAGATATATTGATATGTCAGTAGTCGCCGTAAAGTTGAAATCATTGCCGGCAACATTTGTCGCCGTAAGTGAATAGGCTTCTTCACCATTGCCACTATTGCTCAAGGTAAAGGCCGCAAATTTGTTTGTATCAGGGGAGAGCACAGGAATATTAGACGCCCCTGTAATATTCGATAAGCTCACATCAATGATTTCTTGAACCGTAAACGTTACTGACGCGCTGGCAGAAGCCGGGTTACCATTTAAAGTATATGTTGCCGTTGTGGTACTGCTGATGTCAGTATTTGCCGGAGTCAGCGCAAATACCCAGCCTGAGAAAAGGTTTAAGACGCATGCAGTTAAGGTAATTTTTAGCAAATGCAATAATGCATTAAGCTTAAAGAAAGAGTAATGCGAACGTTTGTAGTAAAAACAACGCACGACAAAGTTTATTAGCCTCATCAAGGCTAATAAATGAAGAACCTTAACGTACTCATCCACACGAAACATTGTCATTGTTTTAACTTATAATTATAGGACGACTGACTTAGCGGCAGTCACAGACTAGTCTATACCTATGTATTTCTTAGGACATACTTTAGTTATAGCCCAGCTTGCGCGACTAACAATAGCTTTCATCTATTAATTAATGACTCTTATCAGAAAACAACTAAAGACTAAAACTTAGAAAGGCCCTATCTTCATAGATTAGCCTATAGGCTTTAGAATTTAAATTCTAAATCAATAACTTGGCATACTTACTTAAGAATTTTTAGAGATTTAAAGTTGTTAAATGATACCCAGTTAGAATTTAAGCTGTATAGATCATTTATCAAAGTATCGGTATCATGCTTTTTACACTGCTAAACCGACAAGCAGATTATTGAATCAATGATTATGTTTAACATAGGTCGATGATTGGCGATTTAGCGAATGGCTTGATCTAGATCCTAAATTGCGTATGCTTTTAGCATACTCTATGCCAAGGATCTTTGGGCCACATGCAGAACAAATCGACGCTCGCGTTTCGCGACCAAGCTCAGCAGCAAACTGCCAGCACTGACAGCTTTAAGACGCCTGTTGCGGTNGTTGATTTAAGTATCATTCGCATGACAATAGCCTTGGCAACCTTTGTTTTACTGGTCACTATATGGGCAGTTTGGACTAAAGTTCCCATTCAAATTGCCGGCACCGGCGTTATCGTTACCAAAGGTCAACCCTTATCGCTACCTGTCGAAGCCAGCAATAGCGGCCAAGTCGTCTCTGTAATGGTCAGCAATGGCCAGCCAATCAACGCTGGCGACATGATTGCAAAGCTTTCTCAACCTTTACTGCAGGCTCAGCTAGATCAGGCTAAAGTTCAATTACAAGAAACGTTAGACAAACGTGAACAAACATTAGCCAATTTGAATGCAGAGCAGCGCATTAACCAACAAAGCCGAACAGATAAGCGCAATGCTTTGGAAAAAGCTATTTTCGACCTGCAAAGCAGACTGCCGTATTTACGCGAACAAGAGAAACAGCTTGCCGCGCTTGCTAATAAGGGCTTAGTGAGTCGCGATCAAGCCACCAATGCCGCAATCAAACGGCAAACCGCTGATGAGGATTTAAGCCAGCAACAGGCGCAATTAAAGCAGCTTGAGGTAGACGCTGTTAACGAACAAGACAATCGCCAGCAAAGGCTATTAAGCCTCGACCAAAGCATTGAGCAGGCGCGTGAAAATCTCTCCATTCGACAAACTGAGCTAGACAATAATATTGACATTATTGCCGAGCAAGCTGGGGTAATCGACGAAATCAATGTTATCCGTGGCGACTGGGTCGGCACTGGTCAGCGTATCGCTATCATCTCACCACGTGGCGAGCTAAACAGCAGTCAACACCTTGCCTTATCGGCACTGATTTACGTTCCCATCGACAAAGGCAAGCAATTATCTGCAGGCATGCCAGCGCTGCTTGAAGTTTCTAGCATCTTGAAAGGCAGCTTCGGCAAAGTTAAAGCCACCGTCACCGAGGTGTCAGACTTGGCGATTGCAGAAGATACGCTGTCCTTGAGGCTTAACAATCCAAGCCTAGAAAAAAAGATACTCGCCGAGGGCGCACCGTTTGAGGTGATTGTCGACTTAGATATCGACCCAAATGAAATATCTGGCTATGCCTGGACCCAGACGCCCGGACCAAAAATTGAATTGACTGCAGGCACTTTTATTGAGGCCTCCATTACTGAGCAATATAAGTCATTACTGTCGCTGGTGATTCCTCAGTTAAAAATCCTGTTTCAATTAGATTAATTCCTATGCGCCTATCATTTACCCTGCATAAGCCCTCAGCGGTGCCACAAATATTTCAAATTGAGGCTGTGGAATGTGGCGCAGCGGCATTAGCCATGGTGCTAGCGTATTTCAAAAAATGGGTGCCACTTGAGCATGTGCGCGATCGCTGCGGTATTTCACGTGACGGCAGCGATGCATTTAAAATGGCGCAGGCTGCAGAATACTATGGCCTGCAGGTAAAAGCGGTGAATCGAGAGCCTGAGCAGCTTGCTCAGCTTCCACTTCCGCAAATTTTGTATTGGGAATTTAATCACTTTGTGGTACTTACAAAAGTCGATAAGCAGGGTTTTCATATTAACGACCCAGCCACAGGCACGCGCTGTTTATCTGCCGAACAATTTTCTAACAGTTTTACGGGTTTATGCCTATGCTTTAAACCGGCAAAAAACTTTGTCGCCGACGGTAAAAAACCAAGCCTTATCGACAGTATTATTCAACGCACCCAAGGGCTCAGCGCAGCCTATAAGATACTTTTACTGTTAAACCTATTATTAACGCTGCCAGGCTTAGCCATGGCTGGCCTAACTCGCATATTTTTAGACGATTATTTAATTGCCGCACAGCATCACTGGCTTTGGCCACTGTTAGCTGCCATGCTCTGCGGCACAGGGCTATCTTTTATTATCGTCTGGCTGCAACAAAAAGTCTTACTGAAACTACAAACGCGCATGGCCTTAAGCGACTCAGCCAATTACACCTTGAAAATCTTGCGTATGCCGTTTAGTTTTTTTGCCCAGCGCAGCAGTGGTGAACTGGTGCAAAGGATTCGACTCAATAACCAAGTCGCCAATGCCTTATCGGGCCCTGTCGCGGAGGCTGGACTAAACGCCTTAAATATTGTTCTTTATCTGATCTTAATTGCGCTTTACAACTTTACCGTGGCTCTGGCGAGTGCAGTATGTATTGTATGTATTCTATTTATTTATACACGCTTCAATGCACTCGCTCAGCAACGTCATCAGCAGTGGCAAATTTTGCAAGGCCAGGCTTATGCAGTTGCCGCGCATGGCTTACAGCAATTTTCTAGCTATCGCGCACAGGGTGCAGAAACATTACTCATGCAGCGCTGGCTGGGCGCCGAGGCTGCCTCACTGTCTGCTCAACAAAAAACCTTAACCATCGACGCTGGTTTGCGCGCCGCACCGACCGTTGCGCAAGGCTTTTTAATGGGCTTAATTTTAATACTCAGTGCCTTTGAGGCAATACAAGGTCAAGTCAGCTTCGGAAGCCTGATCAGCTTGCAGCTATTAGCAGGCTTGCTAGTTCAGCCGATAGCTGAATTAATGCAACTCAACGGGCAGATACAAAAAACCGCCGGCGCCCTATTACGCCTAGATGACTTACATAACTACCCTCAAGCAGAGAAGCAAGAGCTAGAAAAGACTGTACCTGAAACGTTTCATGGTAGCTTCGAGCTAAAACAATTATGCTATGCCTATCCTCCAAATCCGCCGCTTATTTATCAGCTTTCCTGCCATATTCCTGCAGGCTGCATTACTGGCATTGTGGGAAAATCAGGCAGCGGTAAATCTACTTTAGCCAAAATGTTAGTGGGATTATTAGAGCCACAGCAGGGTGAAATTTTACTTGATGGCCAGCTACTGCAGCAATGGCCAGCTGCGCTGCGCAAAAATCTCATTGCTTATATTGAGCAATCGGGGCAGCTTATGCACGGCAGTGTGCACGATAATATTAGCCTCTGGCGTGAGGACATTTCCAGCGCAGAGGTGATTGCTGCAGCAAAGCAGGCAGATGTGCATGAGGCGATTGTCGACAAAGCTAACGCCTACCAAACTCGACATCATCCGGCGCACAGTGTGTTCTCAGGCGGCGAGGTTCAACGCCTTACCATTGCTAGGGCACTCTGCCAAGACCCGATGATTGTCATCTTAGATGAAGCCACCAGCGCACTCGATACCGTCAGTGAAGCAAACGTTATCAGCAACCTAAAAGCAAGCGGTAAAACGGTGATTCTGATTACGCACAGGCCCAGCTCGATTCTGCGCTGCGACAACCTTCTAGTCCTTGATGAGGGTAGCATCGTCGACCAAGGGCCAACCCAAACGTTGCTGCAAGACTCGAAAGCGCTGCAAGCAATTCTGGCACATGACCATGCAACGCCCCAGCAGGTAAGCCCGTGACTATAAACCAAGAACGACTGTCGCGAATTGCTAACAGACAGCAAGCTGATCAAACCCAGTGGCAATATGCGGTCGAGAATTTTAATACCCTTATTGAAGGCCGTAGCCATCTAACAGATCACCAATCAGATGCCATGCGCATTGCATTATTCAGTTTATGTGAAAGCTTTCAGCGAAAACTGCCGCTGCATATAAACACTGATTTAACGCAGCGTGAGGCCGTCGATATTGCCAGCGATGCTGGACTGATTGCGCGCGAAATCAACTTAGCCAAACTCGACAATGGTTATGCAGCTGACAATGCCGAACCAGGACTAAAGCGCTTACAGCAAGATCTCGGTCCACTGTTGATTGTTGAACGCGAAACCGCCGAGCAACCACAAAAGGCCTGGGCTGCAATACGTCGTCGTGGCCGCTATCAAGCAAGCCCTGCGGTTGACGCTGAAACTGGCAGCTCGGCAGATTTTTTCAACAATAAAATAATTTATAGCGTTAGTCCAAAACTGCCAAACCAAGCGCTCAGTCTAAAACAGTGGCTAGTCTTCGGCACCTCATGGCTGAAACCCGAAATTGGCTTGTTCGCATTACTCACACTGGCTGCTAGCGCATTGGCGATGACTTTGCCAATGCTAACATCTGGCATTATCGATACCGTCGTGCCGAACAACCAGCCTACATTGCTGTTGCAAATCAGCTTGCTGTTATTACTTGTCGTGAGTTTTCAAGGTATTAGCCATTTCATGCTGTCCTGGGTTCAGTGCCGCATGGATATTAAAAATGACAATATATTACAAACCGCAATCATTGACCGCGTGCTCTTAATGGCGGCCCAGAACAGCACTAGCCCGTCAATGCTAGCAATGCAGACTCAGTCAGCCATTCAGTGCCGTAAAGCCATGCACAGTGCCGCCATGCTGATGGTTAACGGCAGTAGTTACTTAGTGGCCGCTTCGGCGTTAATGCTCGTTTATCAAACCAAGGCGGCATTGATTGTACTACTAGGCATTGTGGTTTTGTTATGCCTGCTAGTCGGTTTAGGGCTTAAACGTCAGCAAGCATTGCAAGAGGGTCAGCTGCAAGATATGTCTAGCAATGATAAGTTGTTTGATATGCTGGCAAATATCAGCATGATTCGCAGCTTTGGTCTAGAAACTCACTTCTTCTCTCAATGGGCCAATAACTACAGCATAATGCGAGGTAAATTGCTGCGCGCTAAATCGGTTTTTAATATCATTCCCGCCCTTGAAAAAAGCTGGCCATATTTACTATTAACTTTAGGCTATGGCGCAGCGGCACTCGGCGGCGAGGTTCAGCCACAGGCTCAGGGGCAATTTCTCGGCTTTATCACTGCCCTCGCAACAGCAACCTCGGGAGTGAGCTTATTGTCTGCTGGCCTGCAACAGCTCTTCACCAGCCTACCCATGAGCGCGGCATTCAAGCCCGTCTTGCAATTTATACCCAAGCCGGAGCCGGCCGCACTCACACCAAGCTTAAATGGCGCCATCAGCGTATCGCATCTAAGCCTCAGCTACCCAGGTGCCGAACGAGCAGCATTGTCTGATATCAACCTCGATATTGCTGCGGGTGAATATATCGGCATTGTTGGGGCCAGCGGTAGCGGCAAGTCATCGCTGATTCTTGCCCTGCTGGGCCTGCATACTGCAGACAAAGGCAGCATCCTTTTTGACGGACATCATTTAGATACCCTGCATCAACCCAGTCTGCGCCGACAAATCGCCATGGTTATGCAGGGGCAGCAACTACTGCCAGGCTCTTTATTTGACAACATCGCAGGGCTGCGCACGCTTAGCCTGAGCGACGCCTGGCTGGCCGCAGAGCAGGCCATGATTGCAGATGATATTAGGCAGCTGCCGATGGGCATGTTTACCATGGTCGGTGATTTACAGGCGGTCTTCTCAGGCGGTCAGATCCAGCGTTTACTGCTGGCCCGCGCGCTTGCTGCAAACAACCCCATTCTGTTGCTAGACGAGGCCACCAGTGCACTCGACAAAAGTACACAAAGCCAAATTTGCCGCAATCTCGCAACACTTAGTAATACACGCATTGTTATTGCACATCGACTTGCAACTGTGCAGCTATGCGATAGGATTGTTGTTATGCATAACGGTAAAATAGACGCGCTAGGCAGCTGGTCAGAGCTTGCCAAGCACAGCCAGAGGTTTCAACAATTGTTGGCACACGAGCAAGCTGTCTAGCTTGATTTAACGCAGCACACCTCTGCAATCAGTTGAGCTATAAATATTCAGACAAGAGGGACATGACATGAGTGATGGATTTGATGATATCGAGGGCGATATTCCGCTCGATAAACTAAAAGGCGTCGCAGGCGGCAGTGGCAAATCCCACCATGCTGGGCTAGATGAGGAAGATAGCGTAAGCACCAGCCACAGCGGCGACGGCTATGAAGCAAAGGCACACGCTGATGCTGAAGTGAAAACAACTGGCTATAGCTATCAACATAGCAACGGTGAAACCCAGGCTTCAGCTACGGTAGGCGTTGATGCAACCGCCTCAGCTAGCGCCGAGGCCAAAACTGAATATTCAGATGTCAAAGCCAGCGGTAGTGTCGAAGTTTTAGACGGCGCCACCGGTGAAATTCACAGCGATAAAGAAGACAGCGGGTTTTCTGCCAAAGCGGGCAGCGCAGTTGAGGCGAAAGGCGAAGTTGACTCTCGCGTGGGTACCGAGAATACCAATGTCTCTGCCTCAGCCAAAGTCGACGCTAAAATGGGCACCGAAGCAAAAGCCGATGGCGATGTTTATCACGGTCATGGCCATTACGGCGCTAAAGGCTCAGCTGGTGCTTTTGATGACGCGGGAGTAAAAGTCAGCAGCACCGTGGGCGGCGAAGTTGATGGCACAGGCGGTACCGGCACGGTTGGCGCTTCGGTGGGTGAAACCGGAGTCGGCGGTAGTTTCGACGGCGAATACCATGATCATGAGCTTAAGTTTGGTTTACAAGGTGCCATTGGAATTGATATCTGCGGCGTAAAAGTTGGCTTTAGCGCTGAAATTAACACCAAGCCCTTTGAACATGCCGCGAAAGAGACCTCACACTGGCTAAGTGGCGCTGGGCAAGATATAGGTCACAGTTTTCAAGACCTTGGGCATAACTTTAGTCATAACGTCAAAAGTGCCGCCCATGATATAGAACATGATGCTAAACATCTCAGCCACGAGGCTGTGCATACCGCTCAACACCTTGGCCATGAAGCTGAACACGCAGCCAAAAATATTGGTCACGAGGCAGAACATACGGCTAAGCATGTCAGTCATACAGTGAGCCATACGGCCAAAAGTGCAGGCCACGCGATCAAACATGCTTTCAGCGGCTGGTAACTAAGCAATTTATCATCGGATAATTATTATGGATATAAATCAACAACAACAGTTACACGCAACGATCAGCGATTTAAGACTCAAGCTTAATCAAGCGGTGGGCCCTATTGCGGTTGAATTAGGCTATCAAGGCGAGCAAATTGCCCAGCTCATGAATAAAGTACAGCCGGCTTTTTTTCAGGCATGGTTCGCAGGCACTCAAGCAGACGTGGCGTTAACGCAGGCCATTCAGCAAGGCGACACTGAACTGTGTTGTGAGATGTTAGAGCATGAGCTTGAGCGAGGCGCATCAGCTGAGCAGGCATTTGCAAGCATTAAACGCTTAAAACAGGCTGCCGGAGCCAGTGATCAGCAGAACGCGATTGCAGAGGCTACTTTCTTGAAGCAACTATCACTTGGCGACAACCCAAGCGAATCTTTGCAGGCAGCGTTTAAAGCCTTGCAGTAAGTTTTGACCAACTGCTTAAACAATATGTTTTTGCGGGGCAATAACCTGCTCAGGATCCAGCGACTGCTTCAATTGCAGTAATAATCGACGCCTTGGCTCAGATAACTGAGCCGCCTTAGCCATTGAAGGCAAGCCTAAACGCACCAGCGGCATCGAGAAATCTCTAGCTATGGCCAGCAGACTGTCGTGACAGGCTAAGGCATGCGAGTCCATCGCGTTGTCTTGCCGGTCACCACGTGCAAAAATAATCGCAATAAATACATGCAATCGCGAGTGACTGACAAACTGCATGCCGATATTTGGTAAGAAGCCCTGCGCTAACATACAGGCTTCAAAGGCAGCCAACTGCGCCGGCAACTGCTCAGGCTTTGGCTCTGTTGCCAAACACAGCCAAATACAGCCGCAACCGTCTTGCTCTGGATGGCGCTCGGATAAAGGTAACTGCGCATGCTCGGCGGTAGACTCAAAATAAAGACTTTGAATATTGTCAAAACTTGGATGGCCGCTAGCAAGACTGGGGATTTGCTGTTGCCCTTCGACATCGTCGAAAACATCGAGTGACGGCTCTAAAGGCCCCAATATGCTCGATACCATTGACCATTTAGCGGCTAGCAACTGCGGCTCAATTGTTTGAATAAACCATGAAAGATGCCAGCTGCATAGATTAGATGCTGCCAATTCTTCGGCTGAGCATTCAATGCGGCGCTTATCTCTGGCCAAGCGCTTGGCTTGATTCCAGAAGCTGATCGACCTTGGGTCAATGAGTTGTTCCTGCATTAATCGCTGCAGCGCAACAATATGCTGCTGCCAGTCATCAGTGCTGTGTAGCTCGGCCATCACAAAACGTGTTCTACCGGCTTTAGCTGTTAGCTGAATTTCTACCGCCGAAACAATTGCAAAATTTGACTGAATAAAGAGCTGCGATAACTGCGGGCCGGTCTCAACTTGTAACGCTGTTTGGTCAGATGCGCTGACAGCATCAGCATGCAATTCTGTAATATCAGAAAACAACTCGCCATTACCGAGTACCGCCTCTACAGCTACGATACTTGCCGCACGGTCACCCATACGCCCAATACCATCGCCGCGTTCCAGTGCATTCGCCAACACGCTGGCTTCGGGCGAGCCACCAATCACGGATGCCTGCCAAGCACTTTGGCTGGCTTGTAAAAAGTTTGCCAGCTGCAGAAAGGTTACGCCCGGCTGCACCACAACGCGCCCCGTTTGAGGATTAAAATGGCGGATCTGCTGCATGTCGCCAAGGTCTACGCTTATTGCACCTGCCTCAGGCAGAGCCCTCGAGCCTAAACCCCAGTTTTTACCCTGACTGACCGGATAGAGCGGCAGCTGATGCTTTGACGCAATCGCCACCACAGCTTGCAGCTGCTGTGCAGTCTGTGGCTTAAGCACCAGCGCAGGCGCAAAGCCTATGCCGGTGGTATTTTCAGCATAGTGATTGAGTACAGCAGGCGAATCCAATATGCCTAGCCCTGCTATATCGGCAAAAAGTTTTCGCATCTGTTTATAAAAGATCGGATAAGGCAAGCACAGCGAAAAAGTACTTAACAGTTATATGAGCGGAGATGCAAACACAGCGCATATAACTGTTAATCGTGCTGTAAAACGATTGAAGCTGCCGCTGCATGGAGAGCATTAGCAGCCATTAACACGCTAGGGCTTATTTGCCCAGCTGGTGTAAATGCGGAACCGCTTTTATATGCATGGTGCTGTCGTCGCTAAAGTTAAGCGCTTTTACATCAAAGATCTGACCAGACGGTGAAATCGCTTTGATAGCCCAATTGCTGCCATCCGCATTGATAATTTTCACACTCATGGTATTCGACTTACCCACGACAGCCTTTACAGGGTATCGCTTACCCGCAGAATCGATAGCTTTAATGTCTAATATTTCACCGCTATCTGTGATTGCCTTGACCCCATGTAAGGTATCACTTTTTTCATCCACAGCCTTAACAGCGTGCATTACTTTACCGTCGCTATCGAGCACCTTAATATCTAATACATGGCTTTGATCATCGTACAGCGCCTTGACCGCATGCAGCTCGCCCTTCGGGCCAATCGCTTTAATCGCCAAAAGTTCCTGCCCCTCAGGATGAATACCCTTAATATGCCAGATATGCGCATCCGCGAGGAGATTGGTCGACAGCATAATTAATGCACTTATGCTTAAAACATGTTTTAAAATTTTCATTGTGGCTAGTCCTTTAAGTTAAGTCATTGATAACTGTGAAACCATGGTTATCGAGCACTATAATCAATGTAATGAGCTTATTTGTAAACAGTAATTTGACTGTCACAAGATTTCAAATTGAGCCATTCTTTCTTTGCTGGCTAAGCAAATTAGGGCATGGCAACGAATGGGTACAAGCAAGAAAATTAAAGCTCTAAGCGCCAGATAAGGCAATAAACGTTTTTAAAGCGCAACATAAAACACTTCGTATTTGAGCGACAAATATTGGTAAATGTTGATAGATGTTTGAAAAGAAATGGTGCCCGGAGGCGGAATCGAACCACCGACACGAGGATTTTCAATCCTCTGCTCTACCAACTGAGCTATCCGGGCAGGATTAAGCAATGCTTAATTGAGAAAGGCGCGTATTAAACCGTTTTGCCTTTTTTTCGTCAAGCCTTTTTGTTCGATTTTAAGGCCAGCAAAACAGATCGTCGAAACTTTAATCAGCTCTGCTAGCTGCCCTCTTCAGGCACATAGCCTTCAGCTTGGTCGTAGGCCTCACCGGCAAAAAACAGCTGCTGCTGTTGATTTAAATATTGGCGTGCCTGAGGATCCATCAGGCTCAGCTGCTTTTCGTTAATCAAGCGTGTTTGATGCGCTTGCCACTCATCCCAAGCCTGCTGCGATATATGCT
>JABSRR010000035.1 GCA_013215025.1 Pseudomonadales bacterium | reverse complement strand
CATTCTGGCTCTGAATGTAATTGACACGGTTAAAACTAGCGCGCTAAAAATTTCTCGCTAATACCCCTTGATGTGTCAACGATATGATAGAATCCCGTTTTTTAATTTCGGAATAATCGGAATCTCAAGATGAGTGTTGCTGAATACATGCAAACTGTTGGGGCGCAAGCAAGAGCGGCAGCTCAACGTATCGCAACGGCTGATACAGAACAGAAAAACCGCGCGCTGTTAGCAATTGCCGATCAGTTGGGCTTGCACCGTGCGCAGCTTAAATCTGAAAATGCGCTAGATCTTCAAGCCGGCGCCCAAAAAGGCTTAGATGCAGCATTATTAGATCGACTGACGCTCAGCGATGCGACAATTGACGCTATGATTGAAGGCTTGCATCAAGTTGCGGCATTAGCTGATCCGGTGGGTGAAATTACTGATATGACTTACCGCCCCTCTGGCATTCAGGTGGGTAAAATGCGCGTTCCATTAGGTGTGGTAGGTATTATTTATGAATCGCGCCCCAATGTTACCGTTGAGGCGGCAAGCCTTTGTCTGAAATCAGGCAATGCTGCTGTGCTTCGGGGTGGCTCAGAAGCTAAGCATTCAAATCAGGCGATCGCAGCTTGCGTTAAACAAGGTTTGACTGCTGCCGGTTTAGCGGAAACTATTGTGCAGGTTATCGATACCACCGATCGTGAAGTGGTCGGGCAAATGATTAGTATGCCTGAATATATTGATGTGATAATTCCGCGCGGCGGTAAGGGCCTGATTGAGCGCATTAGTCAAAATGCGCAAGTGCCTGTGATTAAACACCTAGATGGCAATTGCCACACATTTATCGATGCTGATGCTGATGCTGAAAAAGCGATAAAGATCGCTGTGAATGCAAAAACACAGCGTTTTGGCACCTGTAATACAATGGAGAGCTTACTGATTGCCAAGTCTCGTGCGGCTGAACTGCTGCCTTTGCTCGCTGATGAGTATGCGGCAAAGTCAGTAGAGCTTCGAGGCTGTGAGAAAACTCAGGCGATTATCGATTGTCAGCCAGCGACTGAGCAAGATTGGTATGAAGAATATCTAGCGCCTATTTTGGCCATCAAAGTCGTGGATAATATCGATGCCGCGATTGCGCATATTAATCATTACAGCTCACAGCATTCAGAAGCCATCATCACCGAGAATTATACCCACGCTCGACAGTTTTTAGCGGCAGTTGACTCAAGCTCAGTAATGGTTAATGCGTCGACCCGCTTTGCTGACGGGTTTGAATATGGCCTCGGTGCTGAGATCGGCATCTCAACCGATAAAATTCATGCCCGCGGGCCAGTAGGCTTGCATGGTCTAACCAATCAAAAATACATTGTCCTAGGGGATGGGCATGTTCGTCGCTAGCGTCAGCGAGTTTTTGTTAGAGCCTGTCCTTTGAGTCACAATGTTAACGCGGTTGCTATTTTAGGTGGCACCTTTAACCCCATACATAGGGGGCATTGTTGTCTAGCAGAATCTTTACAAAGCAGCTTCAGACTGAATGCTGTAAGGCTATTACCTTGTGCCTTGCCGGCACATCGTCAGCCACCAAGGGTTTCTACTGAGCAACGCNCGCAGATGATCAAGCTGGCAATCAGTAACTCGCCCGGCCTACAGTTTGATGCAACTGAACTGGCCTTATTTGCGCATAATCAACAGCCATCATTTACCGTTGAGAGTTTGCAAGCGATTCGACAGCAGCTTGAGCAATGTTCGGATCGACCCGTCTATTTATACTTTGCGATGGGTAGTGATGCTTTTGCCACATTTGAGAGCTGGCATCGGTGGCAAGACATTCTGCAGCTGTCCAATATCATTGTGCTGGATAGACCGCACTATCCTTTGCAGCAGATTATTGCGCAGCCTGAAAAATCATGGCTGCGTGCCCAGCAACAGCAGTTTCATTTTACCGATCATGAATCTCCGTCGGGGCAGGTATATGCCGCGCGTTTGAGTTATCTGGCGATTTCATCCAGTGAGATTCGTGATCGCATTCAGCAGGGTCTAGATGTCAGTTCAGACTTGCCTGCGCCCGTTTATGACTATATTGTTGAGAACGGTTTATACCAAACAGAATAAGTGTAAACATTATGACTAAATCGCTCAGCGAAATAGAAGCGCTTGTGGTGGAGGCTTTAGAGTCTCTCAAAGCAAAAGACATTAAAGTTATTGATGTGTCAGCATTGACCGATATGACAGACAAAATGATTATTGCCAGTGGCACCTCGACTCGACAGGTCTGCGCATTAGCGCAGCAGGTCATTACGGAAAGTAAAAAAGCTGGCTGTCCACCGGTCGGTTATGAAGGTGAAGACGTTGGTGAATGGGCTTTGGTAGATTTGGGCGATGTTGTTGTTCATATATTATTGCCAGAACAACGTGACTTTTATTCACTTGAACAACTATGGTCGAATAAACCCTCCAGCGCATGAATATACGGTTAATTTGTATTGGCCAAAAAATGCCGCCATGGGTTGATCATGGCTATCAAGAATTTGCCAAACGCATTAATGGTGATATAAGGCTTAAGCTATTAGAATTGCCGATGGCTAAGCGCGTTAAAAATCAATCAGTTGAGCAATTCAAACGTCGCGAAGCCGAGTCTATTGTGGCTGCTTTGCAGCCGCAGGAATATCCAGTTGTGCTCGATGTATTGGGCAAGTCCATCAGCACTGAAGATTTAGCCACAAAGCTTAACCAGTGGAAAATGCTGGGCCAAGATATTGCCATTATTATCGGTGGCCCAGACGGTTTAGCTAGCGAAGTACTAGCGCTGGCGCGTGAGAAACTTTCCTTATCAAAATTGACCTTACCGCATCCGCTGGTTAGAGTCATTGTGGCTGAGCAAGTCTATCGCGCTTGGTCGCTGAGCAAAGGACATCCCTATCACAAATAGATTATGAATCTGCATCGCCAAACACTTAAAAATACCCTGTATGAACAGCAGGTCATCCATATGCGCATGGTACTAAGTGTAGTGGTTGTGATGGTGCTAACCGCCATTTTGCTGGCGCGTTATTTTTCGTTACAAATCCTGCAGCATGATTTGTATGTCACCCGCGCAGAGTCTAATCGCATTCATTTACAAAAAGTGGCCCCCAAACGCGGATTGATCTTTGACCGAGAGCAACGCATTATTGCTGAAAATTTGCCCAGCTATACCTTATCACTGGTGCTGGATCGCGTTACAGATGTTGATGCGCAGCTACTGGAAATGCAGCGCCTGGGGATAATTCGCACTCGAGATATTGAGCGCTTTCATCAGCGCCGTCATCGCTACCATGCATTTGAGGCAACGCCGCTGCGCTTCAATCTGAGTGAATCAGATATTGCTACTATTGCGGTCAACCGCAGCCGTTTACCCGGCGTTGAAATCAAAGCATCTTTGGCACGACATTACCCTTATCAGTCACTGCTGGCGCATGTGCTGGGTTATGTTGGTCGTATTAATGAGACTGAGTTACAACGCCTAGATACCGATAACTATGCTGCCTCTACCCATATTGGCAAAATTGGTATTGAGAAAAGCTATGAGGCGATATTACATGGCCAAGTTGGTTTGCAAAATGTTGAAACCAACGCGCGTGGTGAGGTGCTCAGAACCTTGGGTGGCGACCAACCGATACCAGGTGCGAACCTTGGTTTATATTTAGATGTCGATATTCAACAAGTGGCTGCTCAGGCCTTGCAGGGACGCCGAGGTGCTGTAGTTGCTATGGATCCGAATACCGGTGGGGTTTTAGCGATGGCATCAGGCCCAAGCTTTGATCCAAATGCCTTTGTGCATGGCATTAGCTATGCTGACTATAACGCCTTGCGTGATGATCGCGATTTGCCCTTATTTAACCGCTTCCTGCAGGCGCGTTATCCCCCGGGTTCAACGATCAAACCGATCATGAGCATTGCCGGTATTGAAGAGGGCGTGTATACCCTGCAAACCACTATTGCCGACCCTGGCTGGTACCAAATTCCTTTTAATGAGCGCTATTATCGTGACTGGAAACGTGAGGGCCATGGCGATGCGATTGGCTTTATCGATGCAATGGCGCAGTCATGCGATGTCTATTATTACGATATGGCCTATAAGCTGGGTGTTAGCAAAATCCATCACTATTATCAGCAATTTGGCTTAGGTCAAAGATCCGGTATTGACTTGCCAGGCGAGCGCGCCGGCTTAAATCCTTCTGCAGCCTGGAAAAAATCAACCGGCAGGGGGTCGTGGTGGTCGGGTGATTCACTCAATATCGGTATTGGCCAAGGGTATTTATTAGCTACCCCATTGCAGTTAGCCGTGGCAACAGCAATTATTGCCAATAAAGGTAAACGCGTGATTCCTAAAGTGGTTGCCTCGGTTAATGGCCAGCCAGCTAAAGTTGAATATTTGCCGCCATTGACGCTTAAGAATCCAACATTATGGGACGAAATTCGTAAAGCGATGGAAGCGGTTGTGCACAGCCCCAAAGGCACTGCTAGGGGCATTGCGCGTGGCTTGAATTATCGTATTGCAGGTAAGTCGGGCACTGCACAGGTAGTTGGTATGGCGCAAGGCGAAGATGCACCTGACGCTGAAACCTTAGCAGAGCGACAGCGTGATCATGCATTGTTTGTTGCCTTTGCGCCGGCTGATGACCCGCAGATTGTGGTTGCGGTGATGGTTGAAAACGGTCAATCAGGCTCTGGGGTGGCGGCACCGATTGCGAAACAAGTGATTGATGCACATTTACGTAAATTAGCCATCAATGCTGAATTGGCTATGTCTGGGGGGAGATAATGCAAGATTCACCAGAATATGTCAGACAGTTAGATCTCTCAGGGATGCGCAGGCGATCTAGCCTGTGGCTAAACCTGCACCTTGACCCTTGGCTATTGTTATCACTGATTTGTCTATCATCATTTGGTCTAACATTGCTATATAGCGCCTCTGATTATCCGATTTCGAGTTTAAAGCGACAGCTTAGTTTTATGGCTGTGGGCTTTTTTGCAATGATCGTCGTTGCGCAGTTGCCAATGCGGTTTTATAAAAATTCAGCCATATACTTTTATCTTGCCGGTATTATTTTACTGTTGCTCGTGCCACTTATTGGTATTGGCGCCAAAGGTGCACAGCGCTGGATTGCGGTGCCAGTTATTGGAAGGTTTCAACCCTCAGAGTTAATTAAAATTATTATGCCGTTGACGATTGCTTGGTATCTGAGTGCAAGGGTATTACCGCCCAGGTTTAAATATGTTTTTGTCAGCTTAGCCTTGATTGCGTTACCCACCTTATTAATTGCCTCACAACCTGATTTGGGCACCTCCATTTTAGTTGCTTCCTCAGGTGTTTTTGTGCTGTTATTATCTGGTTTATCGTGGTGGTATGTGTTCTCTGCAGTCGCGTTGTTTGCAGCCAGTGCCTGGCCATTATGGCATTTTGTTTTGCACCCCTATCAAAGAGGACGCATTTTGACTTTGTTAGACCCAGAGCGGGATAAATTTGGCGCTGGCTGGAATATTTTACAGTCAAAAACCGCCATAGGCTCAGGGGGTTGGGACGGTAAAGGCTTTCTTAACGGTACCCAGTCGCAGCTTAATTTTTTACCAGAAACGCATACTGATTTTATTATCGCAGTATTAGCAGAAGAGCAGGGTTTTAAAGGGGTAATTATTCTGTTTGTCTTGTATGCGCTGGTAATTGCTAGAGGCTTATTTATCGCATGGCAGGCTAAAACTACGTTTAACAAATTAGTCGCCTCAAGTATTACCTTAACTTTTTTTGTGTATGTCTTTGTCAACGCCGGTATGGTGTCTGGCATTTTACCGGTTGTTGGTGTACCGCTGCCTTTGGTAAGTCAGGGTGGTACATCAATTGTGACATTATTATTAGCATTTGGTATTTTGATGGCTATTGCATCGGATAAGCAACAATTTTCACGTTAGGATGATCGCTATGTTTCGCAGTTTCACTATTTCTTGCTGGTTTTTATCTATCTTATTGACTGCACCGCTTGTGCAAGCTAACTATGCTGATAGGGCTGAGGTAAAAGCGTTTGCGCAGCGCTTTGCAGCTGAGCATAAGCAAGATGTTGATAGCGTGTTGGCTATTTTATCGCAGGGTAAATATCAACAGGGCATAATCGATGCTATCTCTAAGCCTGCTGAGCGGGTGTTAAACTGGGGCGATTATCGACGTATATTTATTGAGCAAAAGCGTTTGGATAATGGCGTAGCTTTTGGGCGCGAACATCAACAAACGCTGATGCAGGTTGCGCAACAGTTTCAGGTTGAGCCAGCGATTATATTGGCAATTCTTGGGGTAGAAACGCGTTATGGTAAAGTGGCAGGCAGCTATCGTGTGCTTGACGCCTTGTTGACGCTGGGCTTCGATTACCCGCCCCGCGCTAGCTTTTTTCGCGGTCAGCTTGAGCAGCTGTTGCTATTGGGTCAAGAGCAATCAATCGATGTAAGTTCATTAGTAGGCTCATATGCCGGTGCGATGGGCTTTGGCCAGTTTATCCCTAGCAGCTATCGCGCCTATGCGGTCGACTTTGATGGCGATAAAAAAGCTGATATTTGGCAAAATCCAGATGATGCAATGGCTTCCGTCGCCAATTATTTTAAGCAACATAAATGGCGTTATGGTGAGCCTGTCGCTATACAGCTTCAGTCTCAAGCGATCCCTGCTGAATTAATTAGCAAGGGCTTGAAACCCAATCACAGCGTAGCTAGCTTGCGTCAAGCAGGATTGAAAATACCTAAGCAAATTGATGCAGCGGCGAAAGTGAGTTTAATCAAGCTGAGTGCCGCAGAGGGTGACGAATATTGGCTAGGTTTTGAAAATTTTTATGCCATCACCCGCTATAATCACAGTCGCTTATATGCAATGGCAGTATTTCAATTAAGTGAGCTGATTCGCTTTAGTCGAGCCATGTAAATGCAGAGCGATAGTTTGAATGGTTCGGCGTGCTTGCCGCTGCAGTATGCGGTGTTTTTATTTGCTTGCCTGCTAACGGCCTGTGGCTCGGCGCCCGATAAAAAAAACGGTAATGAGGGGCGCTATGCGGTTGAAGATGATTATCATCCAGTATTGTTACTGAACCCAGATACCATCAGTGATGCGATACCTAAGGATGAGCCTATTCGAAAGGCCGGGAATAAAAGCCCATATACGGTGCTTGGCAAAACTTATACGGTTATGCCGAGCGCGAAAGGCTATCGCGAGGAAGGTGGTGCCTCATGGTATGGTTTAAAGTTTCATGGGCACAAAACCTCGAATGGTGAGGTCTACAGTATTTATGCCATGACGGCAGCGCATAAAAGTCTGCCGATCCCCTCCTATGTTAAAGTCACTAATCTTGAGAATCAGAAGACAGCGATTGTTCGTGTAAACGATCGAGGTCCATTTCATCCTGGCCGAATTATCGATTTATCCTATGCTGCGGCGACCAAGCTAGACTTTATTCGTAGCGGCACGGCCAAGGTTTTAGTTGAAGCTATTGATCCAGCTAGCTTCCGTCAGCCTGCACGCAGCATGACCGGCAAGCAAGCGCATGGTGCTGGACATATAAGCTCGCCGTCAAAGACATGGCTGCTTCAGCTTGCTGCTTATGCGCAGCTTCAAACTGCCGAGCAGCGCTTGAATCGCTTGCAGCAGTCGACTGATTTACCTGCCCGTGTGGTGCAATATGAGGATCAGCTGCATCGACTGCAAATTGGGCCGATTTACGGCACTGACATCGCATCGGCGCGTCAATTAGCCGCAGAACAAGGTTTTACCGATACCATATTGCTGCCCATCAACTAGCGTCACAGCGTGGCACTTTGATGGGATTCTTGTTAGCATAGCAAACCAATTTAATGCTGCGTTTTACCTGCAGTAACGTCATCAGCTGATCAATACTTAAGTCTATTTATGCTCAAACCATTCACCACGCTTGCTTCTCGCTTTTTATTGTTGTCAATTTTCGCTTTGCTGAGCGTTAAAGCAGCCGCGCAAGATATTTTAATGCCAAGCCCACCCGCAATTGCTGCTAAAGCCTATATCTTGATGGACGCTAATAGCGGTAAAGTATTGGTGGAAAAAAATGCTGATCAGCTATTAGAGCCAGCCAGTCTGACAAAAATGATGACGGCCTATGTAGTAGACCATGAAATAGCCGCCGGTACGATTACCGCTGACGACATCACCACTATTTCACCTAATGCCTGGGCGCAAAACCCGGTTTTTAATGGCTCCTCGCTAATGTGGCTGGAGGCCGGTAAGCAGGTCTCTGTCTCCGATCTATTAAAAGGCGTGATCATTTCCTCGGGCAATGATGCAACTGTTGCGCTGGCTGAGCATTTGGCTGGTTCTGAAGCTGCCTTTGTTGATTTAATGAATCAACAGGCAAAGCTGCTTGGCATGAAAAACACCTATTTCGAAAATCCACACGGTCTGCCGGCGGCTCAGCACCAAACCACCGCGCGCGATATGGCATTATTGGCGCAGGCTGTGATTCAAGACTTTCCCGAGGCTTATAAGCTCTACGCAGAAAAATCTTTCACTTACAATAATATTAAGCAACCGAACCGCAATAAGCTTTTATGGCGAGACCCCTCAGTTGACGGCTTAAAAACTGGGTATACCAAGGCTGCAGGGTATTGCTTGGTTGCGTCAGCAAAGAAAGCGGATATGCGACTGATCTCGGTGGTGATGGGTGCGCGTTCTCAAGAGTCGCGAGCGCAAGAGTCGCAAAAATTATTATCCTATGGCTTTCGCTTTTATGAGACTCTTAAGCCTTATTCAAAAGGTGATCAGCTCACAACTGCTAAAATATACGGGGGCGCGCAGCCAGAGGCCAATATTGTGGCTAAAGCCGATATCTATGTTACTTTACCGCGTTCGCAGCGTGATCAATTAGAAGTCAGGTTGGAAGTTGAAAAGTATCTACAAGCGCCTTTAAAAGCGCAACAAGCTGTTGGCAATATTGCCTTAGTTTTAGGTGATACCGTATTGGCTCGCGAGTCAGCGGTGCTTGCTGAGGCTGTTGAGTCGGGCGGCTTTTTTGCCCAGCTATGGGGAAAGATTGTGCTGTTTTTTACTAAATTGCTGAATTAATAGCAATATTATCGATGGCTAAACCGATGGCTAAGAAAGCTGCGCCCGATGCGCCAAAAATTGAGTTCCCCTGTGATTATCCTATTCGCGTGTTAGGCGATGCCAGCGAGCAGTTTATTGATCAAGTGTTTAGCATCATGCAGCAGCATGCCCCCGAAATCAGACGCGATAAGGTGAAGACGCGGCCCAGTCGCAAAGGCACCTTTGTTTCTGTTCACATCATTATTCGTGCCACCGGCGAGCAGCAGTTGTCGGCAATACATCGCGATTTACAACGGCATCCTGCTGTGAAAATGGTCATTTAAATGTTGCCTAATAGTCAGCATATATTGATGGTTAAGCATTGGCAGCAGGCAGACTATCAAGATGTCTGGCAGGCGATGCGCGAATATACCGATAGCCGAGATAGCAATAGCGCCGATCAAATTTGGTTAGTTGAGCATCAGGCTGTGTTTACCCAAGGTCAGGCCGGTAAAGCGGAACATCTGCTATACCAATCGGACATTCCACTCGTACAGAGCGATCGCGGTGGTCAAATCACTTACCATGGCCCGGGCCAGTTAGTGATGTATTTCTTGATTGATCTAAAGCGGCACAATATCTCGGTAAAAGCCTTTGTTTCTATGCTTGAGCAGCAGTTGATAGACTTGCTGGCAGAGTACGACATTACGGCCGAGCTTAAGCCAGGTGCCCCAGGGGTTTATGTTAAGGCTGCGCAATCACTGGCTAAAATTGCCTCGCTGGGGCTAAGAGTGAGGAAAGGCTGCAGCTACCATGGCCTTGCCTTAAATGTTGATATGGATCTCAGCCCATTTGCGCAAATTAACCCCTGTGGCTATGCCGGCATGCCGATGACGCAAATGCGTGATTTTGTGTCGGTGGATTTTCAGCAGGTTCAGCAGCAAGCGCTGAATAAGTTTGTTGCGGCCCTAGATTACCAAACGGTTGAATTTGCGGATTGATATCTGCTGCCAAGGCTGCTGTTAATTTGGCAGCTAATTTGGCAGCTTAGAAAATAAAAGTCTATTTACTTTTTATTTTCGCCACTTTGGCTACAAAGCTGCCTTTGTGCAGCTGCACCTGCACCTCATCATCTACGTTAAGCTGATTGCTGTCGGCGATAATCTGTTGCTGCTGATCTTTCACAATACTGTAGCCGCGACTAAGAGTAGCTAGGGGGCTCACGATCTCGAGTTGCGATGCAGATGCGGCAAGCTGCTGTTTGGCGGCTTGCAGTTGCACCAGCATGCTCTGTTTAAGTCGATTCTGTAACTGCAAATTGAATGCTTGGTGTTGTTGGATAGCCGCCGCAGGGCTTTGTTGTTGCTGACGCAATTGCAGCTGTGCGAGGCGATGCTGATAACTCTCTACGCTATGTAATAAGGCCTGACTAAGCTGCCGTGCTAAATGAGCAAACTGTTGCTGAAAAACCTGCAGGGTTTGTAACGGGTGTTGCAAATTAGCTTGCTTTAACTGTAATAGCTGCTGAGCTGACGAGAGGCGATTACTCATGCTTTGACACAGTCGCTGATAGCTATAATCAAGGCTTTGTTGCAGCTGTTCTTGATCTGGACTAATCATCTCGGCGGCGGCTGACGGTGTAGGTGCGCGAACATCCGCGACTAAATCACAAAGCGTGGTATCAACCTCGTGCCCCACTGCACTGATGATAGGAAGCGGAAAAGCGGCTACTGCGCGCACCAGGTTTTCATGATTAAATGCGGCTAGATCTTCGGC